>NZ_CFKZQR010000004.1:0-90438 GCF_985070215.1 Mobiluncus sp.
ATGGGATATCGTTTGTCTCTGGCGGGCGTGGTCGGTTTGATTGTGGCCGTCGGCGTGACCATGGACTCATTCATCATCTATTTCGAACGTATTCGAGACGAGGTACGCGATGGTAAGCCCTTGGCTACCGCGGTGGAAACCGGCTGGGATCGCGCGAAACGAACCATCGTGGTGTCCGACATCGTGAACATTGTGGCTGCGGTAGTCCTTTACGTTCTGGCTGTTGGCGGCGTACAGGGCTTCGCCTTCACCTTGGGCTTGACCACTCTGGTTGACCTGGGAATCATCTTCCTGTTCACCCACCCGATGATGTCGTTGCTCATCAAGACTCGTTACTTTGGTGAAGGCCGGAAGTTCAGCGGTCTGGATCCGCTACACCTCGGTGCCAGCAGCGACCGCATCTATATGCAGTCTGCCGTGACGGCGTCTTCGCCCCGTAAAAAGAAGTCTGCGCAAAAGGTCGCCGCTCCAGCCATTTCTTTGGCTCGCCAAAAGGCCGGTCTGCCTCAGTCTGATGAGGAGAACGAAATCGAGGAAACGTCTGCGGCTCCGGCTGAGAACACCGAGCCGGAAACTCCCGCGAAAGAACCCGAATCGGACACTTCCCCGGCAGAACCCACTTCCGAAACTGCGGAATCCGACGGAAGCGAGGAGACCGCCCCGAAAGATGAACCCACCCAGACAGAGGAGGACGCGAAATGATGAGTTACGCCCAGTGGGGTAATGCGCTTTACTCCGGGAAAAAGTCTTACGGAATCATTAAGAATCGCCGAATTCCGCTCACTGTCGGAGCTATTTTGATGGCTATTTCCGTCATCGGGATTGCGATTTTTGGGTTGAATCCGTCTATCGAGTTCACCGGCGGTGCCGAGTTCGTAGTCACTAACACAGCAACGAATCCGCCCCAGCAACCCGCCTACGATGCGGTGAAAGCCGCCGGCCTGAACGAACAGACCAAGGTTGCCCAGATGGGCACGAACGGTCTGCGCGTCCAAACCAGTCAGCAACCCACCGACGTGGAGCTGAAGATTCAAAAGGAGCTGGCCAAAGCCTACAACGTGGACATTTCAAAAGTCTCTAAGACTTCGATTGGCCCGTCTTGGGGGGCTTCGGTGTCCAAGCAGGCTCTGGTTGGTTTGCTGGTATTCATGGGCATGATTGCGCTGCTGTTGATGGCGTACTTCCGCACCTGGACCATGTCATTCTCAGCACTGTTTGCGTTGATGCATGACTTCCTGATTACTTTGGGCGTGTTCGCCTACACGCAGATTGAGATTACTCCGGCAACGATTATCGGTTTGCTGACCATCTTGGGTTACTCCCTGTACGACACGGTGGTGGTTTTCGATAAAATCCGCGAAAACACCCGCGATATGTTCAATCAGTCGCGCTCCAAGTATAACGAGCTGGCGAACCTGTCCATCAACCAAACGATGGTGCGTTCCATCAACACCTCTATAACCGGTATTTTGCCGGTGTCAGCGATTCTGTTCCTGGGCGCGGCATTGCTGGGTACCTCCACTCTGTTGGATATTTCGATGCCGCTGTTCATCGGCATGATTGTTGGTACTTTCAGTTCTATCTTTATCGCCACCCCGATGCTGACGCTGGTCCGGGGTCGTTCGCAAGCTATCAAAGACCACAACGCCAAGGTTGACAAGGCTCGTGCCGCCGCTGTGGAATCGGGTGCCGCCACTCTCAACGAGGACGGCTCGTTCAAGGAGGTCACGCCTGCCGTGGTGGCGGCCCCCATGGTTCCTGGACACCATAAGGGGCAGGCTGCGCAACCGAAACGGAAGAAGACCAAGAAATGAATTTCCCCGTTGACTTCGACTCGCGTCTGCACGAGATTATCGTTACGCACCTGACTGAGATTCCTGATTTTCCCCAGCCCGGTATCCTGTTTCGGGATTTTTCCCCGCTGCTCGCTTCCGGGGAGCCTTTTCAGGAATTGATTCAAGGAATTGCCCAGCACTATCGGGGGAGAATCAACGCGGTAGCCGGGTTGGAGTCACGCGGGTTTATCCTGTCCTCTCCTCTGGCTGTCGAACTGGGTGTGCCCATGATTATGGTGCGTAAGGCCGGAAAGCTGCCCGGACACGTGGTTAGCGAATCCTACGATTTGGAATACGGTTCCGCGACGATTCAAGTCCAACCGGAAACGGTGCAAGGCTTTGACAACATTCTGGTGGTTGATGACCTCTTGGCAACGGGAGGAACCGCCGCCGCTTCCGTGAAACTCTTGGAAAAAGCCGGGGGACACGTCTGCGAAATTATGGTATTGATGGAGTTGAAAGCCCTCAACGGACGTACTCACCTGGGCAATACGCCTTTCCACTCACTCGTGGAACTGTAAACGCGCTCAGCACCTGTCACCCGTATGGGATAGGCTGAGGAATTCATTGATTTCACGCTCGATTTTTGGAAAAGAATCCAGGTCACACCCCATTAAACTAACGTTTACCGGGCAAAAGAATTAGAATCTCTGTATGGAGCAAGCGCCGGAGATTGTCAACGAGCCCAGTGAGAATACTGGTGCTCTGCGCGGCTCTCTGTTTCGATTGGTCCGTTCCCGTAGTTCATACCGCGAGCTCGAACCCGTGTTGCGGGCAGTCAAGGAAAACCATCCCAAAGCTGACTTTGACCTTTTGGAACGGGCTTATGTGACCGCTGAACGTTACCACCGGGGACAATTCCGCAAGTCGGGAGAGCCCTACATTACGCATCCGGTCGCGGTCGCGACTATCCTGGCCGAACTGGGCATGTCGGAAACAACGGTTGCGGCGGGGCTGCTGCACGACACCGTAGAGGACACCGACTATTCTTTGGAACAATGTCGGCGTGACTTTGGCGAGGATATTGCCGCTTTGGTCGACGGGGTCACCAAACTCGATAAAGTGAAATATGGGGATTCCGCCCCGGCAGAGACTATCCGAAAAATGCTGGTCGCGATGGCTAAGGATATCCGAGTCCTGCTCATCAAACTCTCTGACCGTCTGCATAACGCACGTACCTGGCGCTACGTCAGTAAAGAAAGTGCAGCGCGCAAAGCTAAGGAAACCCTGGAAATTTATGCCCCGTTGGCTCACCGGATGGGGCTCAACGCCATTAAATGGGAGCTGGAGGATCTGGCGTTTAAAACCCTCTATCCTCAGATTTACCAAGAAATCGACAAGCTCATTCAGGAGGCCGCGCCCCGCCGAGAGGAACAGCTCAGCGCCATCATCCAGACTATTGAAGGCGACTTACGGGATGCGAAAATCAAGGGGACTGTGACCGGGCGCCCGAAACATCACTACTCGATTTATCAAAAGATGATTGTGCGCGGTCGTGATTTCAACGATATTTACGACTTGGTGGCGGTGCGCGTGCTGGTGGAATCCGTGCGAGATTGTTATGCCGTGCTGGGGTTGATGCATTCGCGGTGGTCTCCGATGCTGGGTCGGTTCAAGGACTATATCGCAATGCCGAAATACAACCTGTACCAGTCGTTGCACACCACGGTTATCGGCCCTAAGGGAAAACCTGTCGAAATTCAGATTCGCACCTATGAAATGCACCGCCGCGCCGAATTCGGGATTGCCGCCCACTGGAAATACAAGGAAAATCCCAATGCCAAATCGTTGAAAAAATCAGAGGGCGGCAAAGTCTTGGATTTGGAAAATGAGATGGGCTGGCTGCGGCAACTGGTTGACTGGCAAAAGCAAACCCAAGACTCAGGAGAGTTCCTAGACTCGCTGCGTTACGAAATTAACTCTGCCCAGGTCTATGTGTTCACCCCGAAAGGCCAGGTAGTAGTGCTGGCTGCCGGATCCACTCCGGTCGATTTCGCCTATTCCGTACACACCGAAGTGGGAAATAAGACGGTCGGCGCCAAGGTCAACGGCAAGCTGGTTCCCCTGGAATCAAAACTGGAAAACGGTGACACGGTGGAAATCTTTACGTCCAAGTCTCCCGATGCATCCCCCAGTCGGGACTGGTTATCCTTCGTGGCAACCCCGCGCGCAAAATCAAAGATAAAAGCCTGGTTTTCAAAGGAACGCCGCGAGGAATCTATCGATAAAGGCCGGGAAATTCTGGCGAAAGAAATTCGTAAACAAAAGTTGCCGATTCATCAACTTGCCAGCCATGAATTTTTGGAATCCGTAGCGAAACAGTTGGGATTACCCAATGTTGACACTCTCTATGCGACCATCGGAGATTCCCACGTCAGCGCCCAAAATGTGGTGGAACGCCTGCTGAACTTTACTGGTTCCCTGACAGAAGATGACGATGAGGAGGTTTTGGCCGAGGAAGAAGCCGTCCCCACCCATACGCCTACGACTGAATCTCGTGCCGGGGGCTCCGGGGTATTGGTCGACGGTCAGGACGCTGACGATTTGTGGGTTAAGCTGGCCAAGTGCTGCACCCCGGTTCCCGGAGATGAAATCATGGGATTTGTCACCCGGGGTCATGGGGTTTCCGTACACCGCGTCGATTGCGTGAATGCCAAGAATCTCAGCGTGGCTCAACAGGAACGCGTCATTTCCGTCAAGTGGGCGCAGCATTCCAAGACACCGTTCCTCGTCCAGGTGCAAATTGAGGCTCTGGATC
Source organism: Mobiluncus sp. (assembly GCF_985070215.1). Taxonomy (NCBI): domain Bacteria; kingdom Bacillati; phylum Actinomycetota; class Actinomycetes; order Actinomycetales; family Actinomycetaceae; genus Mobiluncus; species Mobiluncus sp. Next base: position 4,594 of record NZ_CFKZQR010000004.1, read on the forward strand.
GAGGAGGGCTATTGAGCGACGTGACCAGGGTTCTCACCGACAATCACGTAAACATTCTCTCAGGCAATATTTCCACCACACGCGACCGGGTGGCGTATTCCCGTTGGGCTTTTGAGCTCGCCGAGCCTTCCCATCTGCAAGACATTCTCAATGACTTGGGACGCATTTCGGGGGTATATTCCGCAACTCGAGTGACACCCGGACAAAACGGGGCCGCAGAGCCGACCCCGCAGCCTTAGACTGGGGGAGATAACCCAGAAAGATACGGGATTCTCGGAGCGGATTATTCCGCCGCGGCTTTACGAGCCTGGTCGAGCCAGCCCTTGCGGGCCTGCAAATCCTCTTCGAGCTTTTTGGTGTCCTTGCCGTCTTGCTTCGCAGCGGCAATCTCAGCTTCGAGTTTGGCGATTTTCTCTTCGAGCTGCCCGACCAGACCCTCAGCGCGAGCTTTCGTTTCCGGATTGGACTTAACCCACGCCTCGTTTTCAGCTTTCGCAATAGCCTGTTCCACGGAACGCAAACCGTTTTCCAAACGCTGTATATCTCCGCGGGGAACCCGCCCGGCTTCATCCCACTTATCCAGCAGGTCGCGGAATTTTGCCTTGGTGGTTTCCAAGTCTTTCACCGGCATGAGGGCTTTCGCCTGTTCCAGCAGCTTTTCTTTCACCTCAAGGTTGGCTTGTTCCTCGGTACTGGTCTTGGCGTTGTCGGCGCTGCGAGCATCGAAAAAGACCTGCTGAGCGGCGCGGAAACGTTCCCACAGCGCGTCGTCGTCCTTGCGGGAAGCCCGCCCGGCAGCTTTCCATTCCGTCATCAAATCCCGGTAAGCTGCGGAGGTTCGCGCCCAATCGGTCGAGTTTGCCAGCTCCTCAGCGCGTTTGATCAGGGCTTCTTTCGTAGTGCGAACTTCTGCCCGTTTGGTATCAAGCTGCGAGAAGAATGACTTACGATGCCGGTCAAAAGACGTGCGGGCTGCTGAAAAACGCTTCCATAAAGCGTCCTCGGTGGCACGATCGATACGCGGTCCCTTGCGTTGGGATTCTTTCCATGATTCCAGCAGTTCGCGCAAGCGTTCCCCGGATTGCTTCCACTGGGTGCGTTCCGGATCTTGGGCGGCAATTTTTTCGGCTGCCTCCACGATCTTGTTGCGTGTCTCCAGGGCTTGTGCCTTGGCGACTTCACGTTCCTCAGCCAGCTGTTCCTTGCGAGCTGCACCCAGTTCCCGCAGTTTTTCAATGCGAGAACGCAAACCGTCGAGGTTGCCCACCACCATGGGGGACTCCATCGCCTTGTCTAAGGACTTTAGGGTGGCATCGATATCGTGAGCCTTTAACGTTGCCAAACGTGCTTGAGCCAAATCGACTTGGGCTTGCAGGTCGAGGAAACGACGTACGTAAAGCGCTAAGGGTTGCTCCGGGATTCCGTCCGCGTATTGGCCGACTTCCCGCTCGGTATCGCCGTCTTTGACAAAAACCCGACCCTGGTCATCAACGCGCCCGTATTTGGAGGCTTCGTCCATAGCGATTTTCTCGATGGGTCCCAGGGGCTTGTTTTTATTGGTGTCTTCCAGGTGTACCGGCGTGATTTGCGGGGTTTTTTCACCGGTTTGGGGCGCGGATGCTGCGGGAGATGCTTCAGTCGGTGTTGGTGTAGGAGCGGTGGGAGATTCCGGTGCCGCCGTGGGTTCCGGGAGGGAAGCGGCTGGCGATTCAGTCTGAGGTAAACTATCGGCCTCAGCTGCTGTCTGGGCAGGTCCTGTTGAGGTTTTACCAGGTTGGTTTTCCTGCGTTTCCTTGATTTCGCTGGTGATGGATTCCTGTTCAGACGTGGCCATGAATTTTTCCTCCTGACGGGGTTGGTGCCGCGGCACGTTCCGTTCGCGTTGGTAAGTATATTTCCAGGATTACTTTACTTGAAAAGACACGGTTTCGGGAAACTGGGTGAAAGAAAATTCGTGACGGAAAAAATCAGTTAGCCTTGAACTATGGATGTGTTACGGATTGTTTCGCCGATTTACGGGGAAAATTGCTATGTTTTGGTCACTGCGAACAAATCCGCTCTGGTTATTGATCCCGGCGCGAAAACCGCCACGCGGATCAAGGAACTATTGACACAGCTCAATGCTGAGTTGGCTGCAATCTTGCTGACTCACGGCCATGCTGACCACCTGTGGAATACGGCTCAGGTTGCTGCCTGCAACACCGAGGCACCCATTTATTTGGCAAAACCGGATCATTTCTGGATGGATGCTCCCGGTCCGGGAGTTCAGCTAGGTGTTAACAATTACTTCACCGAAATGGACGGGGCGTGGGAACCGGTTACGGTCCAAGCTCCGCCCGATGCGCTGTTTGCCGGTGGGGGAGCGCAAATTATTCCCGATTTAGTGTTGCGTGCCCTGCCGGCTCCGGGACATTCGCCCGGATGCACCATGTTCTTTGGTGCTGACAAAGGCGAGGACCACGGTCAGGGGCTCGGTTTTGACGGCCGCGACGACCAGGCATTTTGTTTTTCCGGGGACGTAGTTTTCAAAGGCTCGATTGGCCGTACCGACCTGCCCCATTCCGACCCTGAGGTGATGACGGAAACTTTGCGAACCCTCAAAATCAGCGTCAACCCCGACACTCTGCTGCTGCCCGGTCACGGAGAGACGACCACCTGGGCGGCAGAGCTCGCGAACAACCCATTTCTGAGATGACTTGGGAAAATGAGAGAATATGCCCATGATGACATCACTTTCAGGTTTTCCCGAGTTCACCCCGGAGGAAAAAATCCTTGAGGACGAGTTGATTTCCCGTCTGACCAGGGTATTTGAACTGCACGGATTTTCCCACCTGGAGACGCGTGCCATCGAACCTCTCAGCGAGCTGGAACGCAAGGGAGAAACTTCCAAAGAGGTCTACGTACTGTCGCGGCTGCAGGATAAGGAAGGCAAAGAGGATCGCAAGAACGGGCTCCACTTTGACCTGACCGTGCCGTTGGCGCGTTACGTGCTGGAAAATTCCCACCTGTTGCGTTTCCCCTTTAAGCGTTACCAAATTCAAAAGGTGTGGCGCGGCGAACGACCCCAGGAAGGTCGTTTCCGCGAGTTTGTCCAGGCCGACATCGATATGGTCGCTGCGGAAACTTTACCGCCCCAGTTTGAGATTGAAGCCCCGCTGATTATGGCTCAAGCGCTGGAATCTCTGCCGATTCCCACCCCGGTGGTGCACGTGAATTCCCGTAAGATTTTGCAGGGAGTCTGCAATGCTCTAGGTATCACGCAAGTGGACGAGGTTCTGCAAGTCATCGATAAACATGACAAGGTGCGCCCCGAAGACTTCACACAGATACTCAGCGAACTTGGCCTCGATGCGTCTCAGATACAAACTCTGGTCAGTCTGGCAGACATCAGCGGAGCCGACGAACGCGTCATCCAGCAGGTGCGCGATTTGGGACTGCACGATGACCTGTTGGAGGAAGGTCTGTCGGACGTGGCGAGAATGCTGCGTAGCGTTCCTGATCATGAGAAAGGCAACGTGGTAGCGGACTTTAAGATTGCTCGCGGGCTGGATTACTACACCGGCATGGTCTACGAAACGTTTATTACAGGGGCTGAATCTTATGGTTCGATCTGTTCCGGGGGGCGCTACGATAACTTGGTTTCCCAAGGTAAGCGTCACTTTCCCGGGGTGGGGATGTCTATCGGTTTGACCCGGCTCATCTCGATTATTCTGGCTAATGATTGGGCTAAAGTGTCCCGTCCGGTTCCGACCTGTGTTTTGGTTGCGGTGGATAGCGAGGATACACGGGGACAAGCCGAGGCGGTGGCTTGGCAGTTGCGGGCTCGCGGCATCAGCACGGAAGTAAGCCCCACCGCCGCCAAGTATGGGAAACAAATCAAATACGCGGTGACCCGCGGCATTCCCTACGTGTGGTTTGTGGAATCCGGGGAAGTAAAGAATCTCATTAGCGAGACCCAGGAAAGTGCCCAAGCCGACACGTTTACCCCCGCCCCCGAACTTTTGAAACCGCAGGTGATTGCCAACTATGAGTAGATCGCCATCGAAGAGTATGGATGAGTTAGCTCAGCAGCTGGAGGACCTAATCTTTGGTTTTCCGGTGGCGCAGGCTCCTGCCGTAAAGCTGCGAAACACGGCAGTCTCCCGGCTTCGCGAGCATTTGCGCGCGCGGGGTACTGACCTGGACGGTCCCCTTGTAGCGGTACTGGCCGGTTCTACTGGGGTGGGCAAATCGACGCTCCTGAACTCTTTGGTCGGTGCGCAAGTTCCGACTTCCGTGAGGCGTCCCACGACTTTGACCCCGGTACTCGTGTACCATCCTGACGACGAGTTGTGGCTGGCGGCAGACCGCATCTTGGAAGGATTTGAAAAGATACGTCTGTTAGACGATGATGCCTGGGACGATCCCGCCGTCGCGTCTGCCGTACCGGAACGTGTGCCAGCGGGCGAGGAGGCTGCGACAGCACCGGCGCCGCAGCTCATCTTGCGTTCGACTCCCAAGATGCCTCCGGGAATGTGCCTCATCGATTGTCCCGATTTGGATTCCTATTTGGACACGAACCGTGAATTAGCTCAGCACCTGTTGGAAGTTGCTGACTTGTGGATTTTTGTGACTACCGCCAACCGTTACAGGGACGAGCCGGGGCTGGAGCTGCTGCGGAAGGCTGTCCGGCGCGATGTCGCTATCGGTGCGGTGCTGAACAGGGTCACACAAGGTTCCCTCCTGGCGGCTAAGCAGGATCTCAGCGCGGAAATCGCTGCTAGCAACCTCAAAGATGTTCCGATTTTTGCCATTATGGAAACTCAGATTGCTGACGGAGAACTGCCCGCCGAAGATTTAGTTTCCCTGCGTAACTGGCTCGATAACTTGGCTGGTGACGCCTTGATGCATTCCGCCATGGCGCGTCAGACCCTGTTTGGGTCTCTGCATGAAGTCCTGGATTTGAGCGAAAAAGTGTTCGATGCCGCCGCCACTGAGGGACAAATGCGCAGCGATGTCCAGCAAACCGTGGAGCAACTGGAACAGCAACTGCTGGTATTTGTTGATGCTCAGATTGTGGCTCCCACCTGGTTCCAAGGTGAGCCTGCCGACCTTTTGGAGCCCTGCGTGCGCTGCCAACTCGAGGAGTACCAGGCTGAAAACAGCTGGGTACGCCAGCGGCTGAAATGGAAAAATGCCTGGCTCAATCAGCAACCCCAACCTGATGCGGCGCTGGATGCTGTAAAGCGGGCGGTGGCGAGCAGCGTGTCGAACCTCGACTTTCAGATAGAGCAAATGATTGCTGACGCTCTCCAGGACTCTGTGTTGCCCGACTCCGTTCAGATTGTAGACGAAACCGCGCAGTCCTTGGACGGTAGCGAACTCTTGGAGCAGTGGTCTCTGACCCCTGCGGAATGTTGCCGCCAAGCTGGCTGGAATCACGATGAGAAGCTCTCGACAGACGATGCCCAGACGCTTTTCTTGGCGGTTCTCTTTGCTGGAATGGCCTCGCCCGAAACTTGCCAGTTCACCGGAGTTGACGAGCTTTTGGGAGCTTTTTTTGATATCTCGACACGTTTGCGACTGCGGTCGTGGAGCCGATCCACGCTTCGCCGCGGGCTGCACGCTCGGGTCAACCAGCGCATCGCCACCTTGCGTCAAAGCATTCCTGATTCCGACAACTCTGAACTAATCGCCGCGGGACGAAAAACGCTGCGTACCCTGCGAGAGGAGTGGTCCTAGTGCCGCGGAATAATCCCGAACAACGCAAAACTCGAATGCAAGCAGCGCTGCACCGCGCGGCGGAGTGTCTCGATGTCGTTCAGGGAACGTGTAGCTCCGAGACGTTCCTGGTTCAGGCTCGCGAAGATTTACGCCGTTTAGAGAACCAGCTAGAACGCCGGGATGCCTTAGACCCCCGAGTAACCGTGATAGCGGTAGCCGGACCGAGCGGCACCGGAAAATCCACGGTGGTAAACACCTTGGCCCGTCGCAACAGCTTGGTGCCAACGGGGATGCACCGACCGACCACAACTGAGCTGGTGGCCTATGTCGACGCGGAGGTGACTGCCGCACCGTTTTTAGAACTGAGCGGAATTCCGCGCAGTGTCAGCGTGGAGTTTTGTACCACCCGTTCCAATCCACTCCGGGACAGTTTGGGAATGGTAGGCGAGGGTCACCAGGTACGGTCGGTTCTTACACAGTGCGGTCACCCGATTGTGGTCGAAGTTCCCGATACACTGCTGGTTCCCGAACTGACATCAGCGGCATCCCAGGTCCTAGAAACAGCGGATCTCATCTTGTGGACTACGGATTCCCAAAAATATGCCGATGCCGTTTTCCACAGCCGAATTTCGGCGTTCCCACGTCACCCGAACTCGTACTTTGTCCTGACCCACACCGAGGGCTTGACTGAGTCTCAGCTACAAACCCTGAACCAGGAGCTGGCCGCCATTGCCGAACGGATAGGGGTCAGTCCTGAAATTTTGCAGATTTCGCTTTACGATGAGTCAAGTTTGGCGCGATTCCGCGAAACCGTAGCCGAGTTATCCCACGCCCCGGAAGCCCGCTGGAGGGGCGAACAAGCCGCGATTCATCACGCCGCCACGAAGCTAGGCCAAGATTTGGAACTGGATGTGACCGGAGAGTTCTCAACGCAGCCCGTTCAGGCTTCGTCCGTTGCTTCGCCGCTGTCTCCAGCCGAAACAAAACTGGTGGACCAGGTGACCCAGGTCAGCGGTCTGTCGGCCGTGGAAGCGAACTTTTCCAAACAATACTTGAGGGCGGGAGGCTTTTGGACGCTGTGGCCGGTGCTGAACTGGTTGGCGGGAATCAAACCGTTGGCACATGTCAATCAGGATAATTCGGCCACGCCCGGCGAACCTGAAGCGGACAAACCCGTCGGCCCTTCTGCGGACCCCTCCCCAGAACAAACGGCCGACGAGAGCGCGACCCCAGCCGTAGCTGACTCCACTCCAGACCCAGACCTTCCTTCGGTAGCCCCGCAAGCCGACTCGCTCAACCGTTTCTTCCCCCGCGTCAACGTGGCGGGAATTACCAGCGCGGCTCGCACCTACGCGGCGACCGCCAGTGCGCACCGTCCGTCCAAATGGGTGGACTTTGCTCAGCTCAAGGCCGTGGAACTGTCCGGAAATCTGGTCAGCGCCCTCAACCTAGCTTTGGAATCCTGGAAATTCCCGGCTCGTCCCGCCCGGACCTGGTGGCGGATTTGGCGACTCGGACATTGGTTCTGGTTAGCTGCGTTAGTGGTGGGACTGCTGTGGAGTCTCGTTGCGGGGGTGGCGTTCCTAGGCGGGGCTGGCACCAGTGCGGCCGTGTGGATGGTGGGACCGGTGCCGTTCCCTCTCCTGGTCTTGGTTGCCGCAGTTGCGGGCACCCTGGTGTGGAGCCTGGTGGGAACTAAGATACTGCACTGCGGGGCGCGAAACTACGGGAGAGAATGTGCCGACAAATTCCGCTCGCTGATCCAGGAAGTGACTCGTCAGGGTTTCCTGGTCAAAATGAACCAGAATTTGGATTTGTACCCCCAGCTGTCCGAACTGGTTTCAGAAATGCGTTCGCGAGACGCCCAATCGCGTTAGCTTTCGTCTCACCCGTTCAAGGAACAGCTTCCAGGGTTTCCCCTCAGCTCAGATAGGCGTTAAACTTTAGAGAGCCCACTTATGGGAACGGGGTGTCGCACCCCGATTGACTTGAGACGAATTTTCAAAGGAAGGCATAAGTTGCTGCGAACTCACAAATGTGCGGAATTGAACCTGAAACACGATGGTCAGACCGTCACCCTCTGCGGTTGGGTGGATCGTCGCCGAGACCACGGCGGGGTAGCTTTCATGGACTTGCGTGATGCCTCCGGAATTGTCCAGCTGGTCGTCAGTGAAGAAGTGGTCCGGGAAGTTCGTAACGAATACGTGCTCAAGGTCACCGGCAAGGTGCGCAAACGCCCCGAAGGCAACGAAAACCCCGAAATCGTCACCGGCGATATTGAGGTTATGGCCGATGATGTCGAAATTTTGAACTCCTGCGCGACGCTGCCTTTCCAAGTTTCTGAACATGCCGAGGACTCCAATGTTGGTGAGGATATCCGGTTGCGTTACCGTTTCGTTGATCTGCGCTGCCGTCAGCTGCACGACAATCTGGTGCTGCGCTCGCGGATTTCTCAGATTGCCCGGCGGGTTATGGAAGAACACGAATTTATTGAGATTGAAACCCCAACTTTGACGCGTTCCACCCCGGAAGGGGCGCGAGACTTCGTAGTCCCGGCGCGGATTCGGCCCGGTTCGTGGTACGCCTTGCCGCAGTCGCCCCAGCTGTTTAAACAGCTGCTGATGGTCGGCGGTATGGAACGCTACTTCCAGTTGGCTCGCTGCTACCGTGACGAAGATTCCCGCGCCGATCGTCAACCCGAATTTACGCAGCTCGATCTGGAAATGAGTTTCGTCGACCAAGACGATGTCATCGAGGTAACCGAACACCTGCTGAAAGAGATTTGGAAAGTTATCGGCTATGACCTGACCACTCCGATTCCGCGGATGCCTTTCCAGGAAGCCATGGATCGTTTCGGTTCGGATAAACCGGATTTGCGTTTCGGCTACGAACTCGTTGATTTGACCGAATTCTTTAAAGACACTCCGTTTAAGATTTTCCAAGCACCCTACGTGGGGGCAGTGGTCATGCCCGGTGGCGGTTCCCAGCCGCGGCGTACTTTTGACAAGTGGCAGGAATGGGCGAAAGCCCGCGGTGCGAAGGGTCTGGCCTACGTGACGTTGAATGAAAAGGCCGAAACTGCCGGCCCGGTAGCCAAAAATATTTCTGACGCGGAAAAGGCCGGCCTGGCTGCTGCCACCGGAGCCCAGCCGGGGGACTGCATTTTCTTTGCCGCCGGGGACAAGACCGCTTCGCAAACGTTGCTGGGGGCAGCTCGCCTGGAGATTGGGAAGCGTTGCGACCTCATTGATGAAAAGGCGTGGGCCTTCACTTGGGTGGTGGACGCGCCGCTGTTCAAGCCCTCCGGCGAGGCAGTAGCGGAAGGCGACGTGGCGCTGGGCCACTCCGCTTGGACCGCCGTACACCACGCTTTTACTTCGCCCAAACCGGAATGTCTCGATACCTTCGATACCGACCCCGGCAATGCCTTGGCGTACGCGTATGACATCGTGTGCAATGGGGTGGAACTCGGTGGTGGTTCTATCCGTATCCATCGCCGCGATGTTCAGGAACGGGTGTTCAAGGTTATGGGATTTTCGCAGGAGGAGGCGCAGGCACGCTTCGGATTCCTGCTCGACGCTTTCAAGTACGGCGCTCCGCCGCACGGCGGTTTGGCTCTGGGGTGGGATCGCATTGCCGGAATGCTGACGGGTTCCCCGTCGATTCGCGATGTTATTGCCTTCCCGAAGGCTGGCGACGGCTTAGATCCGCTCACCGGTGCGCCCGCCCCGATTACGGACGAACAGCGCAAAGAAACCGGCGTGGATTACGTGCCGGAAGATGACGAAGACGCCGAGGACGCTGAGGAAGCCGAGGACAGCGAAAAAACGCTGTAAAAGCTACTTCTGAGGAAAATCACCGCGAGTTGTCTCTCAACTGCCAACTGTCCCCTCTAGAATAGATGGAATAGTTGGCAGGGTTTCACCAAGGGGGAAATTATGAGCGCAAAAATTTTTGAACTGCACCCGGCAAATCCGCAGACGCGTTCGTTGAACCAGATTGTGGAGATTATCCAGGACGGCGGCATAATGGCGTATCCCACTGATTCGGGATACGCGCTAGGCTGTGCTTTGGCCAACGGGGCTGGCCTGGAACGCATCCGGAAAATCCGCCAGCTCGATGATAGGCACCATTTCACGCTGGTGTGCCACGATTTCGCCCAGCTGGGTCAGCTGGTGATGGTGTCGAATTCCCAGTACCGGCTGATTAAATCGTTGACTCCGGGGCCGTACACGTTTATTTTGAAAGGTACCAAGGAAGTTCCGCGCGCCACGCTGAACAAAAAGAAGCACACTGTCGGCGTGCGGATTCCCGCGCACAAGGTAGCCTTATCGCTGGTAGAAGCCTTGGGGGAGGCTATCTTATCCTGCACCCTGCTGCTGCCCGGAGATACGGAACCACTGAGCGATCCGGTCGAGGTCATCGCCAAGCTGGGGCACCTGCTCGATATTATCGTCGATGCGCCGATCGGTTCGGACCAGGCCACTACCGTTATCAACATGGAGGACGACGTCCCGGTGGTAACCCGCGAGGGAGCCGGTCCGGTTGATTTCTTGCAGTAGATTACTCGCCGGTGCTCTCGGCGGCGTCACTGTGCTGATTGTGTGCAAGCGCGGTTGAGTCGTCCACCGTGTCGGAATCGGCCAGATTGGGAAGGTCGTCTTCCCACACCAAACCGGGGTCTTGCGGTTTTTGATCCGGGTAGGGCTCCAGGAGGGGAGAGAGAAACAGGCGGCTGAACAGCACGTTGAGCAGCACCACGATAACCAGGGCAAAAGCCGACTGTTTCACGGGCACGGCGTTCATTGGCAGGAAAGCCAGGAAAATCGCCAGGTGGATGACTGAGCGTGTCCACAGTGCCCCGCGGGTTTGGGTCAACTCGTTCAGCAGCGGGTCGTCGTCCAGTTCCGCCAGTTCCTCCGGCAGATGATGTTTCGCTCTATTCATGGCATAGAACTGGTAATCCAGGGATAGCGCGAAACCGAAACCCGCCAGTAACACTGCCACGTTAGGGTCGACACCTCCGGAACGCGCCAGTTTGGGCAGGAACGCGCCCCACCCGTCTTGGAACACCAACGCCGTCAGCCCCAAAGCCACCAATAGGTTCAGGGAGTTCAATAAAGTCGCCCACACCGCAGCCGAAGCACGCCTGGTGGCGCGCAAAATGACCAGAAAAGTCGCCAGCACCATGATTCCGGCCAGCGGGGGAACAAACTTAGTGAGTTGGTAGGCAAAGTCAACCTGGTTAGCAGCCTGGCCGGTGGTCCACTTGGGGAAATCCGAAGGTAAGCTGCGAATAGTTTTCACGATTTCACCGGCTTGACGATTGGTGACGCCCGGCTTCAAATCTACGTCCAAGACGCTATAGTCCCCAGCAATTTCAGTGTTTCCGGCAGTCATCGCATCGACACCGGGAATCTTGCCCACCGCAACAGACCAGCTTTGCATATTTGCGGCGGTGGTTTTCCCTAATATCTGGATATCCGGAGTGGCTGCGGTAGTGCCGTAGTGAGCTGCGCGTAGAGCTTCAAACTTCGCGGCATTCGTTCCTGGAGGAAAAGTTGTCTGCCCTGAGGTGTGCCAGGTAATTCCGAAGGCGGGAATCGCCATCACTAACAGAAAAACTACCAGGACACCGGTCAAAATGGGTTTGGCAGGTTTCCGTGAGCCGAAAAGTTTCCGTAGCCGGTCGTTCAGAGAACGGAACCAGGAGGAAATAGTGGTAAAAATCCGCCGATGCCATTGCGGACGGGGGTATTCCAGCCACCTGATGCCGAGGTACAGCAGCGAGGGAATCAACGTCGTCCCAATTGCGTAGCATCCCAGGATAGAGAACATACTGACCAGAGCCACCCAGCGCAGGCTGCTAGCAGGGAAGATAGCTACCATAATCAGACCCAGCACAATTAGTGCCGTGGAAATAAGCATAGCCGGAGCCGAGTGGGTAAACACCTCGTCTAAGGGCGTGAGAGAGTCACGGCGCTTGCGCAATCGACGTTCATGTGGCTTGGAAATACGCGGAATCTCGGCGGTGTATTTGACCACTGCCAGACGGGAGCGGCTGCGGCTGATGAGAAACACCGTATAACTGGTCACCACGCCTAGTGAAAGCATGGTGACCAGGGCAGAATCACCGGGAGCGGGCTTGACGATGAGGGAAGCCAGGGTGGCGATGGTCCGCGTCACAATCCATCCGCAAAAGGTCGGAATGAAAGCGAGAAAAGCCAGGCGCAGACGTCCCATAGCCCCGAACAGCACCACAAAAATCATCAGCAAGGCAATGAGATTCGCCTTGAGAGAATCATGGTGTGCGCTCGCGGCAACTTCTTGATTGTTCAGGTCTTCATCCGTGACGATGCCCTCGGCGTGAGGTGCGAAAGAACGCATATCGCCGGCAATTTGGCTCAAAGCATTCTCAGTCATGGCGCGGATGTCGTCGGCGCGTTGGGGGAACTGGGTCAAGTCCAGCAGCACCACCATCATGAAACCCTGCTTATCCGCGGCAATAAATTTGTCCATCAAAGTTTTTGCATCGGGGTTATTAACATCGTCGCCTTTCGCAAACGGATACAGCACTCCCGCCGGAATAACCCCCGGAACCTCACTGAAACTCGCCGCCGCGGAGTCCAGCACGTTCTTGACTTCCGCGCGCTGTTTATCCATGTCCACCCCGGTGACGATGAGGTAAGCCTGATAGTTGGAGCTGCGGCTGTCATTCAGGATTTGTGACGCGACGTAGGATTCCGAACCGGGGATAGAAACCAGGCGGTTTTCGACACGATTCCACATGTTTCCGAAGCCAAAACCGGTCAATGTAAAGGCTGCACAGATGACTATCACCAAAGCCCAAATCAACACCGTGGGCAGAGGGCGTCGATTCAAACGGCGATATAGTTTCAGGAACATGTTATGCATTGTCTCACACACTTTAGGGTAGTTTTCACTAGGGTGGTTTCATGGACTTGTTTGATTCCTTGAGCGATACCGGCAGAGGGGTTCCGGAGTTTCGTCCGGATGCTCCTCTGGCGGTGCGGATGCGTCCACGTAACGTAGCAGAATTGGTGGGACAGTCACACCTTTTGGCGCCCAATTCGCCGTTACAGCGGCTGTTGCGGGCAGACACCGAGATGACTTCCTCCGTGATTCTCTACGGTCCGCCCGGAACTGGCAAAACAACCTTGGCATATATGGTGGCGCAGGCAGGGGGCCGGGAATACGCCCAGCTTTCCGCCATCAACGCGGGAGTCAAGGAAGTCCGTGAGGTCATTAACGCGGCGAAGCAACGGCTGAGCCTGAGCGGTCAAGAAACGATTTTATTTTTAGATGAGGTTCATCGGTTTTCTAAATCGCAGCAGGACTCGCTGCTGCCGGCAGTGGAAAACCGGTGGGTTATTCTGGTCGCCGCCACCACCGAAAATCCGGCTTTTTCCGTCATTTCTCCACTGTTGTCCCGATCCCTGCTGCTGACGTTGAAACCACTGACAAACCAGGATATCGAGACCATTATGGACCGGGCTTTGGCGGACGAACGCGGACTGGCTGGAAAGTACACCCTGACCTCGGACGCTAGGGAAAGCCTCATCAGATTGGCCGGCGCGGACGGGCGTAAAGCCTTGACCCTGTTGGAAGCTGCCGCCGGGGGAGCGGATTCCCGCGAGGCCAGCGAGATTACCGAAGACGATGTTGCGGTTGCGGCAGACACGGCCGTGGTGCGTTACGGCATTGACGAGCATTATGACGTGGCTTCGGCGTTTATCAAGTCGATGCGAGGTTCCGACCCCGATGCCGCCCTGCACTATTTGGCGCGGATGATTAAGGCCGGGGAAGATCCGCGCTTCATTGCCCGCCGAGTCGTCATTGCGGCGGCAGAAGACGTTGGGTTGGCTGATCCGACCGTGCTGCCCCTCGCGGTCGCGGCGGCACAAGCGGTGCAGTTGATTGGGATGCCGGAAGGGCGGATTCCGCTGGCTGAGGCGGTGGTCGCGGTAGCGACGGCCCCGAAGTCGAATCGGGCTTATGTCGGCATCAACACCGCGGTGGCTGACGTGGAGGCCGGAAACATTGGCACCGTTCCTTCCTATCTGCGTGACCAGCATTATCCGGGGGCTGACGCCGACAGGAAAGCTCTGGGGACCTATAACTATCCACACGATGACACCCGCGGGATAGTCGCGCAGCAATACCTGCCTGACCCGCTGAAAGACAAGATTTATTACGAACCTTCTGCCCACGGGTGGGAAGTCACGTTGGGCGAGAGACTGGCCAAAATACGCAAGATTCAAAAAATGCGGTAAGATAGCCAAGTTGCCCGGTGTTTTGTCCAACCCTCGGTTGGTTGACGCCCGGACACCTGGGGTCTTAGCCAAAAAGGTGACCCCTCCCCGCCGAGATGCCCTCGCGGGGTGACTTTGCAATAAGACAGGAAGAATATAAATGGGAAACCGTTCTCGGAAAATGGTGCGTTTGTCGCGCGCCTTGGGGATGCCGCTGACCCCGAAAGCTAAGCGGTACTTTGAACGTCGTCCTTACGGACCCGGTGAACACGGCCGTGCCCGCCGCCGTAGCGAATCTGACTACGCGGTGCGTTTGAAGGAAAAGCAGCGTTTGCGCGCCCAATACGCGATTCGTGAGGCGCAGCTGGTCAAGACGTTCCAGGAGGCGCGCCGGATGGAAGGCCAGACCGGTGACAACCTGGTGGAATTGCTGGAAACTCGGCTTGATGCCCTGGTGTTGCGTGCCGGTTTCGGACGCACCATGTTCCAGGCTCGTCAGGCGGTAACCCACCGTCACATCTTGGTCGACGGCAAGATTGTGGATCGCCCCTCTTACAAGGTGCGTCCCGGCCAGACCGTCCAGGTCAAGCCGTCCTCCCAGGTCAAGGACCCCTTCGTGGTGGCTGCCCGCGGTTCTCACCGCGATGTGCTGCCTGATGTACCGCCCTATTTGAAGGTTGATTTGGAAAAGCTGCGCTTTACTCTGGATCGCCAGCCTAAGCGTGAAGAAGTCCCGATTCAGTGTGAAGTGCAACTGGTTGTGGAGCACTATTCCCGCTAAAACTTTCAGTGACCCCGGGATTTTCCCGGGGTCACTTGTTTAAAGTTAGAATATCACGGTGCGTTACGCGCAGACTGCGCGGAATTCGGTCGCTACACCGGGACAGGAGAATGACATGATTGGTGAAATTGCCGGGATTATTGCCGCCGTGGCTTTCGCGGTATTGGTGCTTTTTTTGGCAGTGCCGCTGTGGAAACTGGGTGGGGTGTTTTCCCAACTGGAGCAATCCATCAAAACTGTCGCCGACGAAACGGTGGTGGCGGTCAAACAGGGACAGACGTCTTTGGACCAGGTCAATAATCAGTTGGAACGGGTCGATTCCATGACCTCGGCGGCGAATCGTTCTGTCGAGGATCTTTCGGCTCTGACGACCTTGTTTACGGCAACGCTGGGCCGGCCGCTCATTAAAGTCGCCGCGTTTAACTATGCGGTGCGTAAAGCCATGGGCATTGACGCGAAGAAAGCGAAGTAGGGGGACCGATGTCGAATACAGCAAAAGCAGTCGGGACGACGCTGCTGCTTTCCGCGGGGGCGGCGCTGGCCGCGTACTTTACCGTGACCCCGTTTCGGCAGACTGTCGATCAGATGACCCAGGGGTTTCGTGCGGATATGTCGCAGCGCGAGGGAGAACTCATCGAGGCTCTGAGCTCCAGTGATTCAGAAATCGAGCAAGCCCGCGACACTTGGAGCGCCCGGAAGGAAGATCGCGGCGGCTTTAAAGTCGGACGTGGACGTCACCGTGACTCCACGCTGGACGACGAACTGGACTTTTAGCGAAACTAACTGACAATACACGAAAGTTGCCCGGAGCAAACTGACCGGGGGACCAGGACAGATAATCCGGGAAACTGCCCGGACACGAAGGAAAGATACATATACATGCGTACTGCGGAAGTTCGTCAGCGTTGGCTGGATTTTTTTGCAAAGAACGGTCATGAGGTTCGCCCCTCGGTGCCGCTCATTTCGCCCGACCCCTCGATTTTGTTCACCATCGCGGGCATGGTTCCGTTCATTCCCTACATTGTGGGAACCGAACCGGCGCCGTGGCCGCGAGCCACCTCGGTACAAAAATGTATCCGCACCAACGACATCGACGAGGTCGGGAAAACCACGCGTCACGGTACGTTCTTTCAGATGTGCGGGAACTTTTCTTTCGGCGACTACTTTAAGGAAGGCGCGTCTCAGTATGCCTGGGATTTGCTGACCGGTAGTCAAAAGGACGGCGGCTATGGCCTGGACGGCGACAAGCTCTGGGTCACGATTTGGGACCAAGACGAGGCCGCTTGGGATATCTGGACTCGGCAAATCGGTTTGGATCCGACCCACGTCCAAAAACTTCCACGCGAAGAAATCTTTTGGGATACCGGCCAGCCCGGCCCCGCCGGCCCTTGTGCGGAAATCCACCTGGACCGCGGACCTGAATACGGTCCCGAGGGCGGTCCGGAAGTTGACACGCAAGGCGACCGTTACCTGGAACTGTGGAACCTGGTTTTTGATGAGTTCCTGCGCGGCGAAGGCTCCGGCAAAGACTACCCACTTTTGGGCAAGCTGGACCAAACCGCTATCGATACGGGCTTGGGCCTGGAACGTCTGGCCTTTGTCCTCCAGGGCAAAGACAATATGTACGAAATTGACGAGGTGTTCCCCGTCATCGAAGTCGCTCAGGAAATGTCTGGGCGCCGCTACACTTCCAGCCCCGACCCGATGGACGTTCACTTCCGTATCGTGGCTGACCACGTGCGTTCCAGCCTGATGCTGATTGGCGATGGGGTTCGTCCCAGCAATGAGGGACGCGGCTACGTGCTGCGCCGCCTCATGCGCCGCGCGGTGCGTTCCATGCGGCTGTTGGGCGTAACCGAGGCCGTAATGCCGCAGCTGTTGCCCGCTTCGATGAATGTGATGAAAGCCTCTTATCCCGAGCTGGAGAAGGACTGGAACACCATTTCTGACGTGGCTTACGCTGAAGAAGACGCTTTCCGCCGCACCCTCGACGCCGGAACCCTCATCTTGGATACCGCGGTGACGAAAGCGAAACAGTTGGGCGCGGCCCTGAGCGGCGACGACGCTTTCCAACTGCACGATACCTACGGTTTCCCGTTGTCTCTGACGCTGGAAATGGCGGCGGAAGCCGGGGTCAAGGTGGACGAAAAGCGTTTCACCGAGTTGATGAACGCACAAAAGCAGCGCGCCCGGGCGGACGCGGTGGCCAAGAAAACCGGACACGTCGATGCTCACGTCTATCACGAGCTGGCGGCGAAACTTGGCGAGAGCAACACGGTGGAGTTCCTGGGGTATACCGAAACCAGTGCTCCGGCGCGGGTGGTCGGTATTTTGCAGGACGGCAAACCGGTACCGGTCGCAACAGCCCCGGCTACCGTTGAGGTCCTGCTGGACCGGACCCCGTTCTATGCGGAGGCCGGCGGGCAGCTGGCTGACCAGGGTCAGGTGACCTTTGCGGGCGGTGGAGTACTGGATGTGGCTGATGTGCAGGCTCCGGTGAAGGGACTGCCCATGCATCGGGGGACTTTGACGGAAGGTCAGGTTGCTCTCGGTGAGGATGCCCAAGCTACGATTGATGTGGAGCGCCGCGGCGCGATTGCCCGAGCCCACACGTCTACCCACGTCATTCACCAAATTCTGTTGGATTCCCTGGGGCAGGGTGCGACCCAAGCCGGGTCGGAAAACGCCCCGTGGCATGTCCGTTTCGATTTTCGTAACGCGACGGCTTTGCCGGATTCTTTGGTGGCGGACATTGAGGCGGAAGCAAACGAACGAGTCCAGACCAATATGACTGTTACCGACTATCAGATGCCCATCGAGGAGGCGCGAAAGACCGGCGCGCAGGCCATTTTCGGGGAAAAGTACGGCAAGATTGTGCGCATCGTTGATATTGGCGATGGTTGGTCTCGAGAGTTCTGCGGCGGCACCCACGTCCCACTGACCGGGCATATCGGCTCTATAGCCGTGTTGGGAGAATCCTCGATTGGTTCAGGAGTGCGGCGTATTGAAGCACTGGTCGGAAATGGTGCTTCCGGATTCCAAGCTAAGGAGCACGCCTTGGTGTCTCAGATCACCCAGCTGGTCGGCGCCAAGCCGGAAAGCCTGGTGGAGCGCATTACTTCCCTGATGGATCGACTCAAGGTCGCAGAAAAAGAACTCGAAAAGACCCGGTTGGCAGCTTTGCTGTCCAATCTGGACGATTACGTAAAATCCGCCGAAACGCTCCGCGGCGTGCAGGTCATTCACCAGGTCGCTCAGGCAGGTTCCGTGGACGATTTGCGTCAGGCAGCCACCACTTTGCGCGGGCGGTTCTCTAACGCGGATCCGGTGGTCGTTGCGCTGGCGGCCGATATCGGTGGAAAACCGATGCTGGTCGTGGCCAGTAACGAAGCGGCTCGCGACAAAGGTGTGAAGGCCGGGGCATTGGTGAAGGCCGGGGCTGCGGCCATGGGTGGCGGCGGCGGCGGCAAGGACGACTTGGCGCAAGGTGGCGGAGCTCCCGCAGGCAAACCGGAAAACGGTTTGGATGCCGTAGTGGCCGCACTGCAGTCAGTACTCGCCAAGTAAACAACCGCCGGTTCGGGGCTTTCCGCCGAGCCGTCACACCGATAGGGGATAACGCACAGGATGGTCGCCGGAAACTTTCTCGCCATAGACGTGGGTAAGGCGCGCGTGGGTGTCGCCCGCTCGGTCGCGGGGACGTCCCTGGCGTTGCCAGTGGAAACCTTGCAGGTTCGGCCGGACGGTTCCGAACTGGACGAACTGGTGGGAATCATCGAGGAAAGCGATCCTCGGGCCGTATTTGTGGGTTTACCGAAATTGATGAACGGCAAGGAGGGCGAGGCTGCCCGGATGGCGCGGTCTTACGCCCGACGTCTGGTCAGACGGCTTGACACACTGCCGGTCCATCTCATTGATGAACGGTTGAGCTCGGCTGACGCCCACTCCAAACTGCGCGATGCCGGGGTTAGTACCCGCCGGCAAAAGGAGATGGTTGACCAACTTGCCGCTGTGACCATCCTCACTCGAGCTTTAGAAACTTTGACTCAAACAGGGAACTTACCTGGCGAGTTGGTTATCATTGAGTAAACCACGTAACGAGGGAAGTACATGTCAGACACTGAAGATCTAGCATCGATGGGACCGCGGCGCCGACGTCGGTATTTAGCGCAGCACGGTCAAGCCGCCTTAACCCAGACTGACTCGCCGGCCCCCTCTAACCCGGAACTTCCGCCCCAGGCGGCATCCTCTCAATCCCCCAATCCCGCGATTGAACCAACGCCGCGCACACTTCCCAGCCGACGCAATCGCCCAGAGGAACTTGACACCCCGTCTTTTCCTCGCGTGACCTCTGGAGTATCCCAGGTCGCGGACACAACCGTAGAATCTCTCCTGCAAGAGACGCAGGTTGCCCCCGCTGAACAACCGGAAGTAACCCCGAGCGAACACCATCGGCGTGACAAACGTTCTCGAATTCGGCGTCGTAAGACCATGCGGAATCGCACGTTTATCGTCCTGACGATTGTGGTCACGCTGCTGGTAGTAGCCATTGTTTTTGGCGCAATCATTTTTAATCGTTGGCTCAGCGCCAAGGGAGCCGATTACGAAGGTAGCGGCACCGGTCAGGTGATGGTAACAGTTCCCGAGGGTGCGCTGGGCTCAGACATTGGCAATATTCTAGCTAAAGCGCAGGTCGTAGCGTCCTCACAGGCGTTCTTTAACGCGTGCCGCGACCAGGAAGCCGCCTGCTCGGCGATTCAGCCCGGAACCTACGCGATGGCCAAACACATGTCTGCCGTCAATGCTTTGTCCATCTTGATTGACAAAGCGAACCGGGTTGACGATCAGATTACGATTGGTCCGGGTCTGACAAAGTGGCAGGTCAAAGAGCAACTGGTGACGAATGCAGGTTTTAGTGACGCTGACGTGGAAGCTGCTTTTGCCAACGCTCCGGGACTGCCCAAAGTCGCCGGTGGAAACATCGAGGGGTGGCTAGCACCCGGAACTTACCTGGTGGGACCCGGTCAGGACGCGACCGAAACGGTGCGCCAGATGGTAGCCGCCAATGTCAAGCGACTGCGGGACGCGGGAATTCCCGAGGCCCAGTGGGAGACGTTCCTGACCAAGGCGTCTATCGTCCAGCGTGAGGGCAGCGACCTGCAAAAACAGGACTACGCAAAGATTGCACGAGTGTTAGAAAACCGGATGGATACCAGCAAGGAAACTGTTGGATTTATGAATATGGATTCCACGGTTATATACGGTTTGGGCGAATCCTCGAAGTCCCGCAAAATTCCGACCGCCGCAGAGGTCGCTGACGCTTCCAATCCGTACAATACCTATCGTCACAAGGGGCTGCCGCCCGGTCCTATCGGGGTCGTGGGCCAGGACGCTTTTGACGGCACCCGCAACCCGCCGCCGGGGGACTGGCTGTACTTCACCACGGTGGATTTGAATACGGGTGAGACTCGTTTCAGCGCGACCATGGAGGAACAGAAAGCCAACGTGGAGCTGTTGAAACAATTTTGTAAGGACCACCCCGAAATCTGTAAAGGGTAGCGGGTAGTGCCGTATTGTCTGGTTGTGGGAGATCCGATTGCGCATTCCTTGTCTCCCGTAATTCATCTGGCTGCGTATCGTGAGCTGGGTCTGAACTGGGATTTTCGCTGCCAGCGCGTTCGGTCGGGAACGCTCAACGCATTCCTAACCGAGGCGGATGCACAGCTGCGTGGCTTGGCAGTGACTATGCCTTTGAAACCGGAGGCGCTACAGGCTGCGACTTTCGCTGACGGCTTGGCCAAGGTCACCGGGGCGGTGAATACGCTGGTCCCCGCCGCGGGAGGAGATTGGACCGGATTCAACACTGATGTCCGCGGCGTCGTCGAGGCTTTCCGCCAAGGTGGCGCGACGAATCTACCGTCCGGGGGTAGCGGGGTTATCTTCGGTTCGGGTTCCACAGCGGCTTCGGCCTTGGCGGCTTTCACCGAGTTGGGACTCACAGAGCTGACGGTCATTTCCCGGACTACTGCCCAAACGGGCGCGGCTTTTCAGGCGGCACAACGGATGGGCTTGAGCGTCCGGGCGGTGGCATGGCACCAGGTTGAGGACGTTAACCGGGCACTGCGCGCGGCACAGCTGGTGATGGGGACTGTGCCCGCCCCCGTCCAAGATGCTCTGCCCCTGTCACTGCTACAGATTATCTCCCACGCAATTTTTCTTGATGCGGCATATGCGCCGTGGCCAACCCCGCTTGCCAGTTGGGCACAGAGGTGTGGAGCGCAGGTCATTCCCGGATGGGAAATGCTGTTGCACCAGGGCGTCGCCCAGGTAAAGCTGTTTACGGGACAGGAAGTCAACGCCGAAATTTTGCGTCCCGCTTTGCTGAGGAATTTGCCCAATCGGCACTGAAACTCGACAGTGGGGGCGAAGCCAGACATTTAGGACGTAAACGGCCGTGTTGGGGCGCCGGGTTCTGTACAAAAATCGCCTAGAGGCTGGTGAATCAGCAAAACTATGAGATAAACACCAAAAGATACGCCAAAACAGATTAGCCAAGTCGCTACTTGCCAAAAAAAACTGGGAAAAATCATCATTATGAGGGCTGGCACGGTGATTATAGCGATACAGACGACGGTACGACCCAAATAGTGAAAAGAGAGCAACAAGCAGGTACGTAGGTAATCAAGAATCTCAGCTGAGGCAATTTTCCTTTTCACCAACATCGGCCAAATCCACACATTTACGCTCAATACAAGGAATACCGCGAGGCAAAGCAACGCCCCCCACAGGAGCTTGAATACCCCAGACTTGAGGCTACCTAGGGCATAAAATTCCCAAATCACCAAGGCAAAAAACAGTAAGTCAACGAACCATAGCAACGTAGCTATCAACCAATTTTGCCTGATTGCTGTCCATACTGAGCGAAAACTTGCGGTGTTGTTTTCAATGAGGGATAAGTTGATGGCAAACAGCATCAACCATGCCCAGCCACCGGTGAGGATTAAGCCTAGACCCAGCATGGCTGCCAAGTTAGACAAAAATACCGTGATGATGAAAGCTAGAACCTGGTTCAGGCGAGAATCTGGCGCGAACGGGTTTGCCATGAAAGACTATGCCTCACTATCTGTTCTCTCTAATATCAGAAAGCTGCGCAGGGGCAGCGGTAGTACCTTTCGGTAACAGGTGACCGGGTACGATGATATGTCGGGGCTGCTCTCCATTGAGCTGAGAGAATAATAAATCGCAGGTGATTTCGGCAATCTCATCAGCCGGTTGATTAACAGTCGTGAGAGCTGGATAGACGTAGGAACCCAAGGGAATTCCATCAAAACCGACAATCGAAATATCTCGAGGAATACATAGATTCATATCTCTGGCTGCTTGCATTGCTCCGATTGCCAGCACATCGGCAATGGCAAAAATGGCAGTGACATCAGGGCATTCTTGCAGCAGGTCACGGGTCATTCGATAACCATTTTCAAACGAATAGGGGGAATCTTCGGAGTTGTCAAAAGACCGCACCCATTGGGGATGTGGTTCTATTCCGTGTTTGCGTAAGGCGTCGAAGTATCCAGCCAGACGGAGAGAACCTACGGAATTATCCAGAGAATCTGAACCAATGATGCCTATCTGACGGTGTCCTAGTTGATAGAGATAATCGACTACGCGACCGGCTTCTCCATAGTCGTCAATGGCAACCGAAGCGTAACGTTCACGATGCGCGCTGTCTTTCATGCTGACCGTAGAAACCACGAAAGGAACCGAAAGTTTCTCTAAATCATCCACGCGATGTTGGAAATGCGCACCCAAGAAAATGACGCCGAGAGCGGAATCTTCATCGACTGTTTGAATGGCGTCTCTCAGCTCATCCGACCAGTGTGGAACCGAGACGATGTTGACTTGATAGTCGTGGCTGCGGATAGCCCTCTCTAACTGATCTAAAATTCGTGCAAACAGGGGATTCTCTAAACCCTTGATGACAACTGCTATCGAGCGGTTTGAGTTGAGTTTTAAAAACCGCGCGTGACGATTGGGCTGGTATCCCAAAGTGGCAGCGGTTTCTTCAATACGTTTACGTGTCTGTGCAGAGACCCCCTCTTGACCATTGAGAGCTCGGGAGACAGTGGCTATACCGACCCCGGCTGCCCGGGCAACGTCTTTGATATTTGCAACTTGGTGTTTATCCGGGTATTCCGCAGGTAACATGGCTCCCATTCTATTAGAGATGATGGTCAGTGCTGGGTATGATGCGTACCCGGAGCACGTCCAGAGATGGCAGTAAGCTGTGCAATTTCATCCCATGGATAGGCATTCCAGTCAGATTGCGACAATCGCCACCCCCAGTTGCCCTGCATTTGCCCCGGAGTGTTTATACGTGCCGAGCTGTCCAGCCCCAAGTAGTCCGCAGCGGGGATAATGCAGGTATCCGCCACGGAGGTCATTGCCCGGGCTATGAAGCACTGGGGCATGTCCTCAATTGCGGTGTGTGAAGCTCCGCAATAGATCCTGGCTAGTTCTTGATCTTCTGGGGCGAGACTGGCAAACCAGCCTTGCAGCGTGTCGTTATCGTGAGTTCCTGTATAAACAACCGAATTTTTCGGAATTTCATGAGGCCAATAATCTGCAGGTTCGCGGCTGTCGAAGGCAAACTGAATGAGTTGGATGCCTGGTTGACCCGTCGCATTGCGCAGGTCTTCGACTGCAGGAGTCAAATAGCCGAGATCTTCAAGCACCAATGGTAGCGTGCCCAATTGCTTTTCTAAGGCTGTGAAAAAGTCAATGCCCGGTCCAGGTTCCCAAGTTCCCGCCACCGCACTGGTCGCGTCAGCAGGAATGGCAAAGTATGACTCGAGACCGCGGAAATGGTCGATTCGCAGGATATCTACGCGTTGTAGCTGGCGACCGATGCGTTCCTTCCACCAGGAAAAATCGGAGCGTTGGTGCGCTGGCCAGTCATAAAGTGGGTTTCCCCAAATTTGACCGGTAGCAGAGAAACCATCCGGAGGTACTCCCGCCACTTTTTCGGGATAAAAGTCGGAACCCAGTTGGAACAGTTGCGGATTAGCCCAGGTATCTGCGGAATCGAGAGAGACGTATATGGGTATATCACCCAGAATTTTGATTCCTTTACCGGTTGCGTAGTCGTGTAGTTCATTCCACTGGGTTTCAAAGACCCACTGGCAAAATTCGTGGAATTCGATTTCTTCACGCAGATCTGCGGTGACTCGAGCCAAAGCTTGTGGTTCACGATGACTTAACTCTTTGGGCCATTCCTGCCACGGCTTGTGTTTGAATTCATGACTGAGTGCCAGGAACAGGGCATAATCTCGAACCCAGGGATTGCTGGCGCGAAATTGTTCAAATGAATCGCGTGAAACATGTGCACAAAACGTAGCGTAAGCATAGCGCAGTGCCTGGTGTTTTGATTGGCTGACTGCCTCATAATCAATGTAGGGGGATTGAGCCTCCCAATCCAATCCTTGCAATTGGGAGGCTTCAATCCACCCCCTTTTCATCAAATTGTCTAAATCAATGAAGAGGGGATTTCCGGCTTGGGCTGATTGACTTGAATAAGGCGAGCCGCCATATCCCGGGGGGCAGAGGGGCAAAATTTGCCAGATACTTTGATTCGCTTGAGCTAAAGCATCTATAAATTGATAGGCAAAACTGCCCAATGAGCCCATCCCGTAGGGACCGGGTAGGGAGAACACCGGTAGCAAGATACCAGCTTGCCTCTTTCGCATGGTTAGCCCTTCACCGCCCCTGCCACAACACCTTCGATGATGTACTTCTGTGAGAATAGATAGAAAACCACGATGGGAATGATTGCCAAGACGAGCATAGCCATCATTGCTCCCATGTCGTTGGAACCGTGGGAACCAACTAGCTGTTGTACTACTACGGGAATAGTCTTGTAGGGAGTGGACAGACCGATGACCAGGTATGGTAACAGGTAGTCATTCCATACCCACATGGTCATCAGAATCGATACTGTTATCGTTACGGGTTTCAACATTGGCAGAACCACTAAAAAGTAATTTCGC
Source organism: Mobiluncus sp. (assembly GCF_985070215.1). Taxonomy (NCBI): domain Bacteria; kingdom Bacillati; phylum Actinomycetota; class Actinomycetes; order Actinomycetales; family Actinomycetaceae; genus Mobiluncus; species Mobiluncus sp. Next base: position 29,394 of record NZ_CFKZQR010000004.1, read on the forward strand.
AGAGGTCCGCATCCATCAATCATGGCAGCCTCTTCAACATCTACGGGAATACCTTTGATGAATCCAGAAAAAATGAATACTGAAAGACCTGCACCAAATCCCAGATACAACAAAATCATGCCCAGGGGATTAGCTAAACCTAATGAATCAGCGATTTTCACGGTTGGGAACATGACCATCTGAAATGGAACCACCATAGAAAAAACCAGTACCAAATAAATCAGATTGGTCCACCACGTTTTCACCCGCGTGATGTAATAAGCGGTCATGGCTGCAAAGAATACGATGATGATTACGGAAAAAACCGTGATAAAAGCTGACCAGCCGAATGCTGAAAAGAAGCCGGTGGCTGCTAGCCCTTGCACATAGTTAGTAACTCCCGCGAAGTATTGTCCAACGGGAAATGCAAAGGGTGCGTCGGAAATAAAGAAACGTCCCTTAAAGGAGTTCATGAGTATGAACAATAACGGACCGATAAAAATGACTGTGAGAAGCGTCAGGAAAAGATAGGTGATGATTTTACCGACAGTTACGCCGCCAGAGTGAGCGGTGTTCATCGTGGCCTGGTTAGTGTGGTTGCCGGGCGCAGAAGTCAGAACAGGAGTGCTCATGATTCAACCTCCTTTGAGCGGGTGATGCGTAGTTGTAAGAATGCGATTAAAGAAACAATGAGGAAGAAAATGACAGCTTTGGCTTGACCAACGCCCTCGAAGCCGACCTTGCCGAAGAAGGTGTTGACGATGTTTAGAGCAGCCATTTCTGTTTGTTTCAATGGGGCGCCGTTGGTTAACGCCAAGTTTTGGTCAAACAATTTGAATGAGTTACTCAGAGTTAAGAACGTACAAATTGTGATGGAAGGCATAATCATCGGTAACGTTACGTGCCGGATTACCTGCCAACGACTGGCACCATCAATTTGCGCAGCTTCGACTAAATCTGGAGGAACTGATTGCAAGCCGGCAATATAAATGACCATCATATAGCCAACCTGCTGCCAGTTTAACAGGAGTATTAAACCAAACAGGCCAAGTCGTGCATCGGAGACAAGAGTAGTATCAAAGTTCCGCAGTACTGCATTGATGATGGTTTGCCAAGTATATCCCAAAACGATACCACCGATGAGGTTCGGCATGAAAAATACAGTGCGGAAAAAGTTGGTTCCTTTGAGCTTGCGAGTCAACAGATAGGCGATAGATAAGGCAAACACGTTGACAGTAATGATTGCTATAGCCGTGACTAATACTGTGAACCCCAGAGCGTGGACAAATCCCTGACGTTCACTAAAGGCTTTGATGTAATTTTCAACTCCGTTGAAAGTAGCGTTAGTTACCGTGGTGAACTTGCTGAAGGAAAGGTAAATGCCAATAAAGAATGGCGCCAAAAAAGCGATTGTAAATGCGAGCAGAGTGGGACCGGTAAATACTAAACCCCATCGTTTAAGACTTTGTTCCATGGTTTTCTCTTTTTAAGATTGTGTATTTGTAGCATCGGTGAGGGGCGAACATGCCCAGGTTAGAAGCGTTCGCCCCTCACCGGAATATGACTATTTAGGATTGCTTCTCAGCAGCCCAGCCAGTCTTGAACATTTCGACTACCTCATCCCACTTCATCTGACCGGCAGCATATTGGGACAGCGCTTGGCCAAAGTCGTCCTTAAAGGTTTGGCTCGGGAACGTAGTAAATACCCACGGGATGGTCTTAAGTTCACTGTTGGACATGTAAGAAACAACTTCCTTTGCCAACGGATCAGCAGGCTGTTCGGTTTCGCTAAAGGTGCTGAACGGGGGAATGAAGCCAAGCTCGTCAACCATGTATTTCTTGCCAGCATCGGAAGAAATCAACCAATTCACGAAGTCTATGGAGGCCTTTTGATCAGCAGGTGAGGCTTGGGAGTTAATTGAGAAGAAGTTCTCAGTACCGATGTTCAAGCCCTGAGTTTCCTCTCCGGATTTGCCGGTATAGATGGGGAGCATCTTAACGTCTTCAGCCTTAACCGTGTTCCCGGCGACTTCGGAAATCTGACCATATGCCCAGTTACCATTTTGCACCATTGCGGCTTTACCCAGAGCGAATTCTGCCATTGAGTCAGTTACGGCTTTGGAGCTTGCTAAAGTCGGCGCAATTGTGGAGTTGTTCAGATAAAGGTCAAAGATGTTCTTGTACTCCTTGTTGTACTTGAATTCCAACTCATCCATGTCCTCGGTGTCATTGTCCTGGTATTCAAAGTAAACAGGTAAATCCGCCAAGTGAGTCTGCCAACGCCAATCTTCACCGGGTTTCAGCGAAGTGGAGGCAAATACCCCATCAATGCCCAAGTCCGCCTTTTTAGCTTGCATGTCTTCTACCAGGGTCTTCAGGGTGTCGAAATTCTTTACTTCCTCCATCGAGGTGACCTTGGCACCGGGCAGACCAAAATACTTGTTCAAGATTGATTGGTTGTAGATGATGCCGTAGCCTTCTACCACATAGGGAACGCCGTAAATCTTGCCGTCTTCGCCGACTGCCATCGACTTATCCAAAAGATTGTTGTAGAAATCTGTGGAAGAGAGGTCTGCAGTGTAGTCTTTCCACGATTGCATACCAATCGGACCGTTGATCTGGAACAGGGTCGGGGCTTCTTTCTTGGTTACCTCTGCCTTAAGAGTTTGTTCATAGGTGCCGGATGCTGCTGTGACGACCTTTACCGGAACGCCAGTCTCATCGGTGTAGGCCTTGGCAATTTTTTGCCAAGTTTCGTCTTGCTCAGGTTTAAAGCTGAGGTAATAAACTTTACCCTTGCCGTCATCGGCGGCGGTGTTATCAGATCCACCGCAAGCGCTCAGGGTCAGGGTCAAAGCGGTTGCCGACAATAAGGCGGCGATTTTTGTGAATTTACTTGCCATTTTTTCTCCTAGCGTCCGCTCCGCAGCACCGGTGCTGGGGAGTCGTTACGGAAACGTTTCCGTATAGATAAAGACTACACTTCACCGTGATAGAAAACAAGTATTTGAGAAAAGAATTTTTAAGATTCGCCTGTTTGGTCGCACGAGTCCTTGATGCTTCGATAGTGTGGGCGCTACGGGCGCCCGCCAGCGCTCTATGTACAATTTTTGAGAAAACAGCACCATCTTCACGCTTTACCCAGCTAAAATAGAAGCAATTTACAGCTGTTGCTCAGCCAAAATGTAGGCAATGATTAAGCTTTTGCGCAAGGAGGGGGAGGGATGCTCTGGCACGTTCTGGCATGGATTGTCAGCGGAATCTGGGGTTACGCGGTGGGCGCGGTCACGACCAAAATTCTGCGCGAGCGTAGCATCGAATTGCCGGACCTGTTCTACCTACCCTTTTCGTTGTGCCTCACCTTAGTTACGGTTTTCCTCAATGTGATTCAGTGGTCCATCCTCAACTACTTTTCCCACGGTTTGTGTTTCACCCATTTCCTCGTCACCTTGCCGGTGTACCTGGGGACCGCCCCATTTTGTGCGATGCTTCTGACTGATGCCCGTTTTCGACTGTTGCCCAATCGGCTACTGGGCCTGGGGGCTGCGATGCTGTTGCCCGTACTGAGCATTGTCGCCTTGATTTTGCGTAGTCCCGAAGCGCTGGCGCGAGTTTGGGTTTTGGGGCTAGCCATGGGGCTGGTTCTGGCTCTCGCCACGTATCTCGGTTTAGGGATGGGAGATGTCAAGCTCGCAGCGCTGCTCAGTGCGTGGCTAGGTCTTTATAACTGGTTCGCGCCCCTAGCGATGCTGCTACTGGCCTCACTCTTGGGCGGCGCGTTTGCCTTAATCCAGGTCATCCGTAAAAAACTTGATTTAGATAAAGACATTGCTTTTGGCCCGTGGCTCATCACGGGCGCCTACATCACGTGGGTGGTGTATCTGCCCTCGATATTGGCGGGCATCTAGCCGCTTTCTTACCGCCCAGGCCGAGTAACCCGGTTCGGGATGTGTGGCGAAATGTGGCAAGATGAACTCATGTTGGAATGTGTCACTGCCGGGGAATCACACGGCGCCGCCCTGATAGCCGTACTCAGTGGACTGCCGGCAGGGATAGAAATCACCACCAATACCCTGACCAAAGTCCTCGCGCAGCGACGGAAGGGCTACGGCAGGGGAACGCGCCAAAAATTTGAGCAAGACGCGGTGACCATCCTTTCGGGACTGCGTCACGGGAAAACCCTGGGCTCCCCGGTCGCGGTTGAAATCAAGAACACCGAATGGCCCAAGTGGCAAACGGTCATGAGTCCCGACCCGGTGTCTCGTCAGGCGCTGCTGCGGGACGCGGGTCGAGGTGACGCGCGCGAATTAGCGCGGAACCTGCAGCTTACGAAGCCGCGGCCGGGACACGCCGATTTTGCCGGCATGATGAAGTACGGTTTCACAGATGCTCGTAACGTGTTGGAGCGTTCTTCCGCTCGGGAAACGGCCGCCAGAGTGGCTTTGGGGGCTTTCGCACAAGCATTGTTGGATCAGGTCGCGGGGATTCGTTTAGTGTCTCACGTCACGTCCGTTGGTTCAGTTTCCGTTCCACTTGACGCCCCGGTGCCGCGGCCAGAAGATGCGGATTATCTCGATAGTGACCCGGTGCGCTGCCTGGATGCGCATACGGCTGAACAGATGGTACAAGCTATCGACAACGCGCAGCATACGGGCGACACGTTGGGAGGAGTGGTGCAGGTCATCGCCTACGGGGTGCCTATCGGTTTAGGCTCTCACGTGAGCCGTGACCGCCGACTGGACGCGCGCCTGGCCGCCGCCCTCGTGTCTATTCAAGCCGTAAAAGGGGTGGAAATCGGCGCGGCTTTTCTGCAAGCATCCCTGCCGGGCAGCGAAGCCCACGATCCCCTCTACCGCGGTGACCAGCCAGCTGACGCAAACACGGGCTTGGGCACGATAGCGCGACCGACTAACCTGGCGGGTGGCATCGAAGGCGGGATGTCCAACGGCAATCCCATCGTGGTTTCCGCCGCCGTGAAACCTATCTCTACCGTGCCCCACGCTCTGCCGACCCTGGATTTGGTCGATGGCAGCGTGGCGACTGGGTTGCACCAGCGTTCGGACACGACCGCGGTGGTGCCGGCAGCCGTCATCGCCCAGGCCGAGGTCGCGCTGGTGCTGGCAGACGCTTTGCTGGAAAAAACGGGCGGGGACTCGGTGGCGGAATGTTCGCGAAACTTGTGGGCCTACCTGGATGAGGTTACGCAAAGGACGACTTTTTCATGACACGTAAAATCGTTCTGATGGGATTGCCCACTTCCGGTAAATCGAAAACTGCCGGGATCTTGGCCCAAATTTTGCACACCACCTGGCTTGACACTGACCTGGAAATCGAGCGGCGCTTCGGCCAATCCGTTCCCTGGATTTTTAAAGAACTCGGAGAACAGGGCTTTCGCGCCCTCGAATACGCGGTCGTTCGGGATGCGTTACAGGGCTCAGCCCGGATTGTTTCCCTGGGCGGCGGTGCCCCGACATACGCTCCGACCCGCGAGTTGCTGAGCGAACACACCGTTTACTACCTGAAAGCGGACCCGGACTTCCTGGTGAATCGGCAAATCCAACGCTCCGAGCGCTCTGGCCAGAAAAAGGATGCGCAAGTCCGTCCCTTGCTGGAAGGCAACCTGCGGGAAAGGATGCACGAGCTGTATCGGGAGCGAAAAGACATCTATGAGAGTACCGCCACGGTCATTATTGACGCACAGAGCAAACGTAGCGAAATGGCTGGGGCAATCATCGCTCATGAAGAACGCCTGGCTGACCGCATCTGGGTATCCACCCCCGGCGAACCCTATGCCGTCAGCTTTGGTGAAGACCTGAACGCGCAGGTAGCAGCCTTGATGAAGACGCACACAAACAAAGTCCTGGTGCTCAGCGCCCCCCCGGTAGCGTCGGCGGCTAACGGTTTGGCACAGCACTTGGACTCGCTGGATAAACAAACCACAGTGAAAGTGCTGCCTGACGGAGAAGCCGCGAAACAGCTCACGGTGCTTTCCGAGGTGTGGGAGGCGGCAGCCAGCGCGGGTCTGGAACGCCGTGATGCGATTGTTGCTCTCGGTGGGGGAGCTACCACTGACCTGGGAGGTTTCGCAGCGGCGACCTGGCTGCGCGGCGTTGACCTCATTACGGTACCGACGACCTTGTTGGCGATGGTTGATGCCGCTGTCGGAGGCAAGACCGGCATTGATTGGAGTACCGGGAAAAACTTGGTGGGGGCGTTTTATCCTCCTCTCGGAGTGGCAGTGGATTTCACGACTTTGCGTACCCTGTCGCCAGACCACCTCCGAGAGGGGCTGGCGGAGGCATTGAAGTGCGGGTTTATCTGCGACCAACAGATTTTAGACATTGCCCAGGACCACGCGTCGGCGCTGCTGAATCCGGATTCCCCTCAGCTTCGCGACATTATTCGCCGCGCCGTGAAGGTAAAAGCCGACGTTGTTTCCACCGATTTGTATGAATCGGGTCAGCGGGAGTACTTGAACTACGGACATACTCTGGCTCACGCCATAGAACGCGTGGAGGACTACCGTTTTCCCCACGGTTTAGCGGTCTCTATCGGGATGGTCTATGCCGCGAACCTCGCCGCGGTGCTGGGGATCGGTCCCAAAGACTTGGTTGTGCGGCTGCGCGATCAGCTGGAAGCGGTCGGCCTACCCACCACCTATGCTGCCCACACTTTTGCGGAACTGTCACCCATCATGTTTAGCGATAAAAAAGTTCGCGGCGGGCAGCTGCGGTTCGTCCTGCTGGAGGATTGGGGCAAACCTGTGGTCACTGCCGTGGCTGATTCTGAGGCTCTGACCAAAGCCGCCGAAATGACGGGAATTGCCCTGTGAGTTCACGCTGTTCGCTGGCTTTAGTATCCCTGCCGGGAGCCCGTTTGCAAGAGTTAGCCCAATCGATTTCACCGGACATCGGCCTGCCCGTGACTTCCGATTCAGGCCTTGATGCTTGGTCATCGCACAGTGCACCAGCCATTTTTATTCTGCCCTCTGACGTGCTCGAGAGTGGTTCATCCGCCCTGGTTGGGAACTTTCGACAGGCCGGGAATCTGGTATTTTTCCTAGATTTGCCCTGGGAGGAGTCGTGGCAGGCCATGAACCCGGAACAACTCAGCGACCCTAACGGCCTGCCTTGGCGCGCCACCTATCGCCGTCTGGCCCAAAAACGTCGTGAGGACCTAATAGCACACAGTGACTATACGGTGCCGACCGAGGGAACCTTGACCGAACTTGCACGGCGACTGTTGACAGTTATCGCTGAAAACGGCTGCAGTTAGCCAACGGCGCGCTTTTTCGGTAGACTGTTTTAGCTGATTTGCTAACTGTTAAGACTGTGAAGGATGAAACGTGGCAACGACTAATGATTTGAAAAACGGCTTGGTAATGAAGATTGACAACCAGTTGTGGCAGGTTGTCGAATTTCAACATGTGAAGCCCGGCAAGGGGCCGGCTTTCGTGCGCACCAAGATAAAAAACATCCTTTCGGGCAAGATTGTCGACCGCACCTTTAACGCGGGACTAAAGATTGAAACCGCTACCGTGGACCGCCGCGACATGACCTACTCTTACAACGACGGTACCGACTACGTGTTTATGGACGAAAAGACTTTTGAAATGGTTAGTGTCACTCCCGAAATTGTTGGGGACGCCGCACACTTCCTGCTGGAAAACCAGAAATGCATTTTGGCTTTCAACGAAGGCAACGTTTTGTTCATCGAGCTGCCGGCCTCGGTCGTCTTAGAGATTTCGCACACTGAACCGGGCTTGCAGGGCGATCGCTCCAATGCGGGCACCAAGCCGGCGACCCTGGAGACGGGCTGGGATATTCAAGTGCCGTTGTTCCTGAACATCGGCGACAAGGTGAAGGTTGATACCCGCTCTGGCGAATACGTTTCGCGGGTTACCGATTAAGACTGAGGTGGACGCGAGTCGGGGCGCAGGCTTCCGGCTCGCGTTACGCATTTTGTGAGGGGACAAGACAGTGGGACATAAATTGCCGCGGCGCACGCGGGAGCGGGTTAGAGCCGTAGATGTGCTTTATGAGGCACATGTTCGGGGTTGGGATACTCCCGAAGGCATTTTTTCCCTGGCCCAGATTCGTCAGGACGAGACGACCGCCCAGACCCCGCTTCCGGACTATGCCATCGAAATTTTGGAAGGTGTGGCTCAGCATTTAGAGCGGATTGATGCGGCTTTGGCGACATATTCAAAAGCGTGGCCTTTGCATCGGATGCCTGAGGTCGACCTGGCGATTATGCGGGTTGCGACCTGGGAGATTCTGTTCAATCCCGATGTGGAAGGAGCCGTTGCCATCACCGCCGCTATGCAAATCGCGGAGGAACGTTCTACTGACGAGTCGCCGAAGTTTATCAACGGTTTGCTGGGTGCTATCAACGATATGAAAGACGCGTTGACTAAAACCGAGGGTGAGCAAGCCTTGAGCGGTGAAGCGAGTGCCAAACTTGAGTCCTCGATGCCACAGAACTTTGACACCGCCGCAAAAACGGCAGCGGCGGGCGGTGTCTTGGAGCAGATTGACTTAGACACCCTGGAATAGCGTCCGCGGTTAGTCGCGGTTCATCATTTCGCGCAGGATATCTGCGGATTTTTCCGAGTTGTCCAAAGTTTCGTTGATAGTTTGGGCTTTCTGTTGCGCTTTTGCCCACTTTTGGAAACGAGCCGCGGCTTCGGGAGAGTTGTCGGGTTGCGTGACCTCATCCTGGTTCAGCTCCGGCGTGTCGTCGTTGCCAAAGAGAAGCTGCATTAAAAGCTCGCGTTTTTCATCCATAACCCTATTATCGGCGATTTTCCCCCGGAGTTTAGCTCGAAACCGCTCGTGTTCAGAAATTCCCTCGTCACCTGGAGGAATTCAACTTTCCCGACCCAATTTTCGGCGGCGCGGGCGCGGGATTCGGTGGAGCGGGAAAAAACGTGTACTATTGAGCCGCAATAAAACCTTTAATTTCGCCCTGTGAGGCAGAAAGGAAAAATATGGAAAAAACAGTGTTGGGCAGTGCTGACATTGCCCGTTCGCTGAAACGACTGGCCTTCGAGATAATGGAGAAAAACCAGGGTCTTGAAGATGTCGTTCTGTTAGGAATCCCCACCCGTGGCGTTGAGTTAGCCAATCGGTTGGGGACTTTTTTAAAGGAAAATAATCCCGATACAGATGTTCCGATTGGCACCCTGGACATCACCCTGTACCGCGATGATCTTTCCCGTCAACCGATACGAGTACCCAAACCAACCGTGATGCCTCAGACCGGCATTGACGGCAAAACGGTCATCCTCGTCGACGACGTGCTCTATTCCGGACGCACGATTCGGGCTGCGCTCGATGCGTTGAACGATCACGGCCGACCTGCCCAAGTGCAGCTAGCCGTGCTGGTGGACCGCGGTCACCGGGAACTTCCGATTCGTGCAGACTACATCGGCAAGAATCTGCCCACGTCACGGACGGAACAAATACTCGTAAAACTTCAAGACAGTGACGGCGAAGACGCCGTGATTATTGCAGACGGGAAGGAATAAAAATCATGCGACATTTACTCTCTGCGGCTGATTTGAGCCACGAAGATGTCCTGAAAATTTTGGATACTGCCGAAGCCATGGCGATGACCCAGGCTCAAAAGGTGAAAAAACTGCCGACCTTGCGCGGCAAAACCGTGGTCAACCTCTTTTTTGAGAACTCCACCCGGACCCGGATTTCTTTTGAAACCGCGGCCAAGCGCCTCAGCGCGGACGTCATCAACTTTTCCGCGAAAGGTTCCTCGGTAGCGAAAGGCGAATCCCTGAAAGATACGGCTTTGACCCTGCAGGCTATGCGGGTTGACGGCATCGTTATCCGCCATTCCTCCTCCGGAGCGGCCTACCGTTTGGCTAACGCCGGCTGGTCTGACGTGCCCGTGCTCAACGCGGGGGATGGGGAACACCAACACCCCACTCAGGCTCTGCTCGACGCGATGACCCTGCGCCGGCACTACCTGGGCTTGAGCGGCGGCGACCTCGCCGGTAAAGACCTCAACGGTGCTCACGTGGTCATTGTGGGCGATATCCTGCACTCTCGTGTCGCTCGTTCCAACGTGGACTTGATGTCGACTTTGGGCGCTCATGTGACCCTGGTCGGTCCGCCGACCCTGATGCCGGTCGGGGTGGAAGACTGGAAGTGCGATGTGTCCTACGACTTGGATGCGGCTCTGGCCACCAATCCCGATGCGGTGATGATGCTGCGGGTGCAGCGCGAGCGTATGAGTTCTGCCGGCGGGGGCTACTTCCCCTCCGTGGTCGAGTATCACCGGGCTTACGGTTTGAACAACACCCGTTTCACTAACCTGCCCGAACGTACGGTTATCATGCACCCCGGTCCGATGAACCGTGGTATGGAAATCTGCGCCCAAGCCGCAGATTCCGCAAAGTCTGTCATTGTTGAACAAGTTGGAAACGGCGTGAGTGTCCGGATGGCTGCCCTTTACCTTTTGCTCGCGCCGGAAGGAGGCCTGCTGTGAAGGAATATTTGATTAAGAACGTGACCCTGCCGAACGGTGAGGGGGCTGACATTGCTGTCAAGGACGGCATTTTTGCGGGTGTAGGCGCGAATGCGGCGGATGCTGTTTCCGCTGGCGCTACCACCATTGATGGCAACGGCTTGGTGGCTTTGCCCGGCCTGGTTGATATGCACACTCACCTGCGCGAACCTGGCGGCGAGGACGCGGAAACGGTCGCTTCCGGCACCCTCTCGGCGGCTTACGGCGGCTACACCTGCGTTCACGCGATGGCCAACACCACTCCCGTCCAGGACAACGCCGGTATCGTCGAGCAGGTCGTGCACTTGGGGAACCTCGCGGGCTGGGTACAGGTGTGCCCGGTCGGTGCCGTTTCCGCCGGTCTGCAAGGTGAACACCTGGCCGACTTGGGGTCCATGAACCGTTCAGACGCACACGTCACGGTGTTTTCTGACGACGGAAAATGCGTTTCCGACCCGGTGTTGATGCGCCGCGCCCTGGAATACGTAAAGACCTTTGACGGTGTGGTCGCTCAGCACGCCCAAGACCCGCGCCTGACGGAAAACGCGCAGATGAACGAGTCTCCGCTGTCTGCGGTTATGGGTATGCCCGGTTGGCCGGCCGTGGCGGAAGAAGCCATTATTCTGCGCGATATCCAGTTAGCTTCCCACGTGGGTTCGCGCGTCCACATCTGTCATGTGTCCACCGCAGGCTCGGTCGACATCGTGCGGTGGGCCAAGAGCCGCGGCATTGCCGTGACTGCCGAAGCTACCCCGCACCACATCCTGCTGACCGAGGAAATGGCTCAGACCTACGACCCGCGCTACAAGGTCAACCCGCCGCTGCGCACTGCTGCGGACACTGAAGCCTTGGTGGCTGGTCTGATGGACAGCACCATTGACTGTATCGGTACCGACCACGCGCCTCATCCTTTGGAGGAAAAGGACTGCGAGTGGCAAGCCGGGGCTTTCGGCATGATTGGTTTGGAAACCGCCCTGCCGGTGGTTCAGAAAGTCATGGTCGATTCCGGCAAGTTCACGTGGGAGGACGTGGCGCGAGTCATGTCTACCGCGCCGGCGCATATTGGCCGAGTCAAGGAACAGGGTCAGGGCATCGTCACCGGTAAACCGGCGAACCTGACCTTGTGGGATCCATCCACACGCCGCACCATTGACCTGGAGTCGCAGCATTCCCTGTCCACAAACACCCCCTACCTCGGCATGGAACTGCCCGGCCAGGCGCGGTACACCATGTGGAAGGGCGAGTTCACGATTATGGACGCCACGGCTATCCCGCTCGATCAGCGCTAAGAATATGACAACGATGGAAATGCCTGGTCAAGGCCATAATCCGCAAGGTGGTGCCCGCCCCGCGCTCCCGATGGATCGGGCAGACGCGGTGCTGGTTCTGGAAGATGGTTTTGCCCTGACGGGCAAGGCTTTCGGAGCCAGCGGGCGAACCTTGGGCGAAGTCGTTTTTTCCACTGGAATGACCGGCTATCAAGAATCCCTCACGGATCCTTCCTATCATCGGCAAATCTTGGTCATGACCGCACCGCATATCGGCAACACCGGCATGAACACGACCGACCCGGAATCTAACCAGATTTGGGTGGCGGGTTATGTGGTGCGCGATCCGGCTCGCCGAGCCTCGAACTGGCGTGCCGAAAGTGACCTGGAAGATGAGCTGGTGCGTCACGGCATCGTGGGAATCAGTGATGTGGATACGCGAGCCTTGACTTTGCATATTCGTCAAGCCGGTGCCCTGCGGGGTGGCATTTTTTCGGGCGACGCCCTGCCGGTCGGCGCCGAAAACTTGGAACCCCACGCGGTCGCGGCTTTGCGTTCCATCATTCAAGACTCCCCGCGTATGGCGGGGGCGGCGCTCAGCGCCGAAGTCTCTACCAAAACCCCCTATGTGATTGCTCCCACCGGTGAATTCGCCGGTGGGAGCCCACGGGCGATGTTGGCGGCATTGGACTTGGGGGTTAAGTCTCGCACCCCGGAAATTTTGGCTTCCCTGGGCGTGGAAGTTCATGTGTTTCCCGCGGACTCGACCCTGAAAGACCTGCAGTCCATCAACCCCGACGGGGTATTTTTCTCAAACGGGCCCGGCGACCCCAGTGCAGCCACCCACGAAATCGAGCTGCTACGCGAGGTACTGGACGCGGGACTGCCGTACTTCGGAATCTGTTTCGGCAACCAGCTGTTGGGCCGCGCCCTAGGCTACGGAACTTACAAGCTGGTTTATGGCCACCGGGGAGTGAACCAGCCCGTGCTGGACAGACGCACCGGGAAAGTCGAAATTACCGCCCACAACCATGGTTTCGCGGTAGATATGCCGCTAGGGGAAGCCTCGGTAACTCCCTTTTGTAACGGGAAATACGGCCGGGCGGAAGTTACCCACATCGGACTGAACGATAATGTCGTGGAAGGTCTGAGGTGTCTGGACATCCCGGCTTTTTCCGTGCAGTATCACCCCGAAGCTGCCGCCGGTCCGCATGATGCCTCACACCTATTCAACGACTTTTTGCAGCTGATGTTGCAACACCGCTGTGAAAAACCCACCGGGAAGGCGGATGCCTGATGCCGTTGCGTCAAGATTTACATTCTGTTATGGTCATCGGCTCCGGGCCGATTGTCATCGGTCAAGCGGCCGAATTTGATTATTCGGGAACTCAAGCCTGTCGAGTGCTGCGTAATGAGGGCTTGAAAGTTATCCTGGTCAACTCCAACCCCGCCACGATTATGACCGACCCGGAGGTTGCCGACTGCACCTATATCGAACCGATTACCACCGAGTTTTTGGAATCGATTATCGCTAAGGAACGCCCCGACGCGTTGCTGCCCACTCTGGGCGGACAAACGGCCTTGAACGCGGCGGTTAATCTGAGCGAAGCCGGGATTTTGGACAAATACCAGGTCGAACTCATCGGCGCTAATGCCGCGGCCATCAACGCGGGCGAGGACCGGGAAGAATTTAAGAAAGTCGTGGAACGCTGCGGTGCGGAAGTGGCCCGGTCTTTCATTGCTCATTCCCTAGAGGAGGTCAACGCCGCGGTCGCGCAGCTCGGTTTTCCGGTCGTGGTGCGCCCGTCCTTTACTATGGGGGGCTTGGGTTCCGGGATTGCCTATAATCAACAGGATTTGGAACGGATTGCCGCGGCGGGGCTGTCCGATTCGCTGACGAACGAAGTTCTGTTGGAAGAAGCCATCATCGGGTGGAAGGAATATGAGCTCGAACTGATGCGGGACCGCGCCGATAATGTCGTGGTCGTGTGTTCTATCGAGAACCTGGACCCAGTCGGGGTGCATACGGGGGATTCCATCACGGTAGCGCCCGCCATGACTTTGACCGATCGGGAAATGCAACGGTTGCGCGATATCGGGATTGCCGTCATTCGTGAGGTCGGTGTGGACACGGGCGGGTGCAATATCCAGTTCGCCGTCCACCCCCAGACCGGCCGGATTATCGTCATTGAAATGAACCCGCGCGTGTCGCGTTCTTCGGCTCTGGCATCAAAGGCAACAGGTTTCCCGATTGCCAAAATTGCCGCGCGGCTGGCGGTGGGTTACACCTTGGACGAGATTCCCAACGACATTACGCTGTCCACTCCGGCGTCTTTCGAGCCCACCTTGGATTATGTGGTGGTGAAAGCCCCGCGGTTTGCTTTTGAAAAGTTCCCCGCGGCCGACCCGACACTGACCACCACCATGAAATCGGTGGGGGAAGCGATGGCTATCGGCAGAAACTTTACCGAGGCCCTGCAAAAGGCGTTGCGCTCCCTGGACAAGCGCGGATCCAGTTTTGACTTTGCCCAGCCCGCTCCCAACCCGGAGCAAACCGCGCAGTTGTTGGAACAAATGGCTACCCCGACGGAGCGACGCTTGACCCAGGTGGTGCAGGCAATCCGTGGGGGAGCGTCGGCTGCGGACATCTATGCTGCAACCAAAATAGACCCGTGGTTTATCGACCAGTTGTTTATCCTCTGCGAGGTGGCCCAGCGTCTGCGGGAAGCTCCCGCTTTGCAACCCCAGCTGCTGCGCGAAGCGAAACGTCATGGATTCTCAGACCTGCAAATTGCCCAGATTAGGGGCATTTCAGAGGACACCGTGCGGGAAGTTCGGGACGCTTTTGGCCTACACCCGGTGTACAAGAAGGTCGACACCTGCGCCGGGGAATTCGCCGCGAACACGCCTTATCATTATTCGTCCTACGACCTCAGTACCGAGGTGCAGCCGCGTGAGAAGCCGGCGGTCATCATCTTGGGTTCCGGACCGAATCGAATCGGGCAGGGTATCGAATTCGACTACTCTTGTGTGCACGCTGCCCTGACGCTGAAAGACGACTACGACACGATTATGGTCAACTGTAACCCCGAAACCGTGTCGACTGACTATGACATCGCCTCGCGGCTCTACTTTGAACCCTTGACCTTTGAAGACGTCTATGAGGTGTACCGGGCGGAACTGGCTTGCGGTCCGGTGGCTGGGATGATTGTCCAGTTGGGAGGCCAGACCCCGCTGTCCCTGGCGCGGCGCCTTACTGATGCTGGAGTGCCAATTTTGGGCACCCAAGCGCGCGCGATTGACCTGGCCGAGGACCGCCAGGAGTTTGAACGGGTCTATACCGCCGCTGGAGTGGCTGCCCCCGCCCACGGCACCGCCACCACGAATGCCGGAGCGCGAGACATCGCCGCCGAGATTGGGTTTCCCCTGCTGGCCCGCCCCTCCTACGTGCTGGGGGGTCGAGGCATGGAAATAATTTTCAACGCCGACCATTTTGAGGATTACCTCAGTCGATTGGGGCCGGATTCGGCCGGAGTTGGCGCCGGACCGCTGCTCATTGACCATTTCATGGACGATGCCATCGAAATCGATGTGGATGCGCTCTATGACGGTCACGAGCTGTACCTGGCTGGTGTGATGGAGCATATTGAGGAAGCGGGTATTCACTCCGGAGACTCGGCTTGCGTGCTGCCTCCCGCCACGCTCTCGGGCACGATAATCAATCAGATACGTGCTGCGACCGAGTCCATTGCTCAAGGCGTCGGCACTGTCGGGCTCATCAACATTCAGTTCGCGCTGGCGGCGGGAGTGCTCAACATTATCGAAGCGAACCCCAGGGCGTCGCGCACCGTTCCGTTCGTGGCGAAAGCGACCGGGGTTCCCCTGGCGAAGGCGGCCGCCAAAGTCATGACCGGCACCACCATTGCCCAGTTGCGTGAATGCGGCATGCTGCCGGGCGTGGACTTTGCCCAGTGGAGTAGCTTTCCCGATATTGCCGTCAAGGAAGTGGTCCTTCCTTTCAAGCGTTTCCGCACCTTTAGCGGCACGATGGTCGATACGATTCTGGGACCGGAAATGCGTTCGACCGGCGAGGCGATGGGCTTGGGAATGAATCTGCCCATGGCCTATGCTAAGTCGGAGCTGGCTACGGTAGGAGCGCTGCCCAAACCGGGCAAGACTATCGTGGTGACAGTGTCTGACCGGGATAAACGCCACATTATTCTGCCGTGTTCGCGCCTCCACCAGCTGGGTTACAAGCTGGTGGCTACCGAGGGGACGGCTTCGGTCTTGGAACGCAATGGGATTCCGGTCACTCGGGTGGAAAAGGATCGGCAACTCACCGATGGGTCAGCCGACACGGCTTTCAGCTCTTTCGTGAAATCTGCGGAAGTTGGCATGGTCGTCAACACTCCGGAACGCGGCAAGGGGACTCGCGAAGCGGGATACCGGATTCGCACCGCGGCCGCTACCGCCAACAAGGTCATCATCACGACTATGCGCACTCTCCAGGTCGCTGTCCAGGTGATGGATTTCCTCAGCCAGGGACAGACTTTTACGGTGCGGTCTTTGCAGGAACGACAAATTGAAATGGAAAAGTCCGATACTCCGATGCCCGGTAAGGCATAAAATGGCTTTTCAGGGAGCTCGGATTTTTGCTCCGAGCGAGTTCCTGATGTCACTTGAGAAAGGGAAGTCATGAGCGCTGCGCCAGAAGCAAATCCTGTCGAACCGTTTGGAAAACGTTGCCTCGAAACCATTGCGGACCGGGGATCTCTCTGCGTGGGGATAGATCCTCACCCGGAGTTATTAGAAGCCTGGGGTTTGCCGCGCAGCGGGGCTGGCGTATGGGATTTTTCCATGCGCGTGCTGGACGCACTGGGCGATTTGTGTGGATTCTTTAAGCCGCAATCGGCGCTGTTCGAGGAATATGGTGCTTCCGGTATTTCCGCGCTCACCGCGACTTTGCGGGCAATTCACGACGTTGGCGCAATCAGCATTGTGGATGTGAAGCGCGGCGACATCGGTTCCACCATGAGCGCCTACGCGAGGGCGTACCTGTCAGAAGGGCCGTTGGAGGCTGACGCGATGACACTGAGCCCGTTCTTGGGATTCGAGTCCCTGCGTCCTGCGCTGGACCTGGCAAAACAGAACGGCAAGGGGACGTTTGTACTGGCGTTAACCTCAAACCCGGAGTCCGCCTCAATCCAATCAGCGATGATTGTGAATGAGGGTGGAACACCTGAGAAGTCCCTGGCTGCGGATATTATGCAACGTGCGGGTGAGGAAAATCGTCAGGCGGCACAAGCGGGGTACTGGGGTCACGTAGGTTTGGTCGTGGGAGCCACCGTCGGGGAGCGTATGCGCGGTTTAGAGTCTCTCCTTGACGAAGCGAATGCGCCGCTGCTGGTGCCCGGCTTTGGCGCTCAGGGTGGAAACCCGGAAAGTATCGCCAAAGTCTTTGGGAAAGCCACAGACCGGATTATAGTTTCGAGTTCTCGCGGGATTTTGCGCCGCGGTCCCGAGGCAGGTGCGCTACAAGCCGCCTTCGGAGAAAATTTAGATTCCCTTAAATCCCTAATTTCGTGAAGCAATACTGTATAGAATGCTCACTAGGGTTGGTCGTTGACCAATTCGGGCCCACAAAGAAGACAGAAAAACAGGAGTATAGCAAATGGCACTTCCTCCACTTACCGCTGAGCAGCGCGCGGAAGCCTTGAAAAAGGCTGCGGCGGCGCGTAAACATCGTGCTGAAGTCAAAGCCGATTTAAAGAACCGCAAAAAGACGCTGTCCCAAGTTTTGAAGGCTGCCGAAAAGGACGAAGCCCTGGCAAAGATGAAAGTTCAGTCTTTGCTGGAGTCGCTTCCTCGCGTCGGAGCTAAGACCGCCGCCTTGGCGATGGAAGAAATCGGGATTTCTCCGGCTCGCCGCATCCGTGGTCTTGGTCCCCACCAGACCGCCGAACTCATCAAGCGTTTCGGCTGATGGCGGCCGCCGGCGCTACCGCCCGGCTGTTCATACTTAGCGGACCCACCGCTGTTGGAAAGGGAACAGTGGTGGGTTCTCTCTGTGCGAATTTTCCGGGAGAGTTTTACCTGTCCATTTCTGCCACCACTCGAGATTCTCGACCGGGGGAAGTCGATGGGCAGTCCTATATTTTCATGACGAAACCCCAGTTCGAACAACTTATCGAATCCGGGGGACTGTTGGAGTGGGCACAGGTTCACGGCAAAAACTACTACGGTACCCCAGCCGCCCCGGTCGATGAGGCTTTACGTCAGGGCAAACCGGTTCTGTTGGAAATCGACTTGGCGGGCGCCCGGCAGGTAAAAGCTCTGCGTCCAGATGCGCACACCATTTTCCTCAAGCCCCCGTCTTGGGAGGAACTGGTGCGCCGTTTGCAGGGGCGTGGCACGGAGTCCCCGGAAGAACAGCGCCTGCGCTTGGATACGGCGCGCACCGAGTTGGCTGCCGCTGAGGAATTTGACGAAATCGTGGTCAATGACGAAGTGCCTAACGCTACCGCGCAACTGGCTAAAATTATGGGTTTGCGCTAAGATAGCTGGGCTGAAGAAACCAAAAATCACTATTGAGGGGGATTTTTTATGACCGGAACCGTCGCTCACCCCGAGGGTATCACTGACCCGCCTATTGACGACCTGCTGGAAAACGTTGATTCTAAGTACGCCCTGGTGGCTTTCGCGGCTGCTCGTGCACGCCAGATTAACACCTATAACCAGCAGCTGGAAGCGGGTCTGTTGGACACTATCGGCCCGCTGGTTGATCACGGTCCGCGGGAAAAGCCCCTGTCTATTGCCATGCATGAAATCGCGCAGGGCATGTTGGATATGCAGTTAAAGGGCGATGAGCCAGAAGACGAGGCTCCTGAGGAGGACACCTCGGAACCGGTAAATCCGCTGGAAGCCTTGGCGGTCTCTTTCTCCGAGGGCCTGGCGAAAGATGACAACGCCTGAACTTGACGCCCCCCACGGTCCAGAGAAAACCGTCATCTTGGGGGTGGGAGCCTCCGTGGCCGCGTTTAAAGCCATTGAAGTGCTGCGCAGTCTCATCGCTGCCGGGGTCAATGTGTGGGTTTGTCCCACGGTTGATTCGCTCAATTTTGTGGGGAAGGCGACCTGGGAATCCCTGAGCAATCACCCGATTCATACGGATGTGTTCCAGACCCCTGACTTCATTACCCACGTAACCCTAGCCAGCCAAGCTGACCTGTTCCTGACGGTGGGAGCTTCCGCCGATTTGATGGCACGTTTCCGCATGGGTCTAGCTGACGAGTTCCTCACCCTAGTTGCAATCACAGTCGACTGCCCGCGTCTCATCGCCCCGTCGATGCACCCCACAATGTGGGAAAACGCGGCGACCCAGGACAACGTGGCGGTGCTGCGTGAACGGGGCTGGCGCTTTATTGGTCCCGAAACCGGCAAGCTGGCCGACAACTCCCATGGCATCGGACGCCTCAGTCAACCAGACGTCATTTGTGATGCGGTTTTGGCACAGCTCGGTATGAGTGCCCTCGGTTCCATCGATTAGTTTTCACAAGGCCGCCACATGAGTTTTCGTTCCGTAGTGGTTTCCGCCGGGGGGACTCGCGAGCCCTGGGACGAAGTGCGCTTCTTGGGGAATCGGTCTACCGGACGCCAGGGCTGTGAGGTGGCTCGGGCAGCTCTAAAGACCGGAGCCGACGTCACGTTAGTGGCCGCCAACGTGGAAGCAGCCCTCATTCCTCGCGGGGTCAAGGTCATGGAGGCCCCTACTGCGGAGCAGATGCTGCACCAAATGAACGCCGCCGCCGCGGGGGCAGACCTGATAGTCATGTGCGCTGCCGTAGCGGACTTTCGCCCCATCCGAGTCTCGGGCAAGATTACCCGACACGCCGACACTATCCCCACCTTGCAGTTGGAACGCACCCCCGACGTCCTGATGAATCTCATTAAGCACCGCCGCGAGGGACAGACCATTGTCGGCTTTGGGGCGCTGACCGGTAGTGAGGCGCAGGTGCGGGAACAAGGTCGTAAGAAAGCCCTGGACAAAGGCGCCGACCTGCTGTGCGTCAATCGAGTCGGGGACGGCCACGGTTTCGCAGCCGCGAGGAACACCTTGTTCTTTTTCGATTCGCAAGGTAACGAACGAGGTCAAGCCAGCGGCACGAAACTTGAAGTCGCCGAGGTCTTGCTCCAACTAGCTGGAGAAATCTCGCAAAGTCACTAGAATTCTTTTATGAGTAAAAAAGTCACTTTCACATCTGAATCTGTCACTGAAGGACATCCCGATAAGGTTTGCGACCGGATTGCCGACTCAATTCTGGACGCTATCTTGGAACAAGATCCGGCGGCGCACGTTGCGGTAGAGACGTTCGTCACGACCGGGCTGGTCCATGTTATGGGTGAAGTGACGACCGAGGCTTACGTAGAGATTCCCCACATTGTGCGTCACGAGATTGCCCAGATTGGCTACACGTCCTCGGAGATCGGCTTTGATGGTCGCAGCTGCGGCGTGATGGTGTCCTTGGGGCAGCAATCCCCGGACATTGAAGCGGGCGTCAGCCATTCCCTGGAAGTACGTCAGCGGCCCGAAGCCTATGACCCCCTGGAACAGCAAGGCGCTGGTGACCAAGGGATTATGTTCGGATATGCTTGCGATGAAACCCCGGATTTGATGCCGATGCCGATTTGGTTGGCGCATAAACTGTCCCAACGCCTGGCTCAGGTGCGCAAAGAGGGAATTGTTTCCGGATTGCGTCCTGATGGCAAAACCCAGGTGTCGGTTGAGTACGAGGACGGGGTGCCGCGCGCCCTGTCGACTATCGTGGTTTCAACCCAGCATGCGCCGGATCGCACCCAGGCGGAACTGCACGCCATGGTCGAAGCGGAGGTCATTCGTCCGGTACTCGATCAGTTGAATATCGACCTGGACACGAAGGACGCGGAAATTTTGGTGAATCCTTCGGGTCAATTCATTATCGGCGGACCCGCCGCGGACTCCGGTTTGACCGGTCGCAAGATTATTGTGGATACCTACGGAGGCATGGCGCGTCACGGGGGAGGGGCTTTTTCCGGTAAGGACGCCTCAAAGGTTGATCGTTCGGCCTCTTACGCTTTGCGTTGGATTACCAAGAATATTGTGGCGGCCGGTTTGGCGAAGCGCTGCGAAATCCAAATCGCTTACGCGATTGGCCGAGCCAACCCGGTGTCCCTGTCAGTGGAAACCTTTGGGACTGGTGTCGTGGCCGATGAGGAACTGGCCGCGGCGATTCGTGAGACTTTCGATTTGCGTCCCGCCGCTATCATTCGGGATTTGGATCTGACCCGTCCGATTTTCCGCTACACCAGTAACTATGGCCATTTTGGGCGTGATGGCTTCAGTTGGGAAGAAACCAATCGGGCGCAAGCTCTCAAGGATTATTTCCAGTAAAACCGGCTGTGGGGGCTGGTCATGGCCCCGACTTCCGGGACGAAATGGCAACTGCCGGATTTTCGTATTTGGGGTATGAGTTGTAATTAAGTCGTGTTTGCTGAACCGATATTGCCACTGGACGATTTCGCACCTCCCGGACCACGGGCGGTGCAGGTCGATGGTGTGGAAAAGCCCGTGGCGGCGGTTCTGCTCAACACGTTTACCCCCGCTTTGTCCCGGCCTCTCGACTTCCTGATTCCCCCAAAGCTCGATGCCGCGGCCGCTCCGGGGGTGTTAGTGAAAGTGAAAGTCGGGACAAAACGCTACACCGGTGTCATCGTGGACCGTAAAGACAGCACCGACTGGCAAAAACCGCTGCGGGAAATCGAACGCACTTTAGGCGACCTGCCTCTGTTGGATACTTCCACCTTGGAATTGCTGGAAAATGTCTCACTCTATTACGGGACAGGACCCTCCTCACTGCTGCGTTACGCCTTGCCAGAGCGGCGCGTCAAGGTGGAACAGGCCTTTTCTACCGACCCTCCTCAGTGGGATACGACCGCGGTCACGGTGGAGCCACCGGAACAAACGACCTGGGCGCGTTATGCCGGGGGCGCCGAGTTCTACTCTGAACTGTGTCGGGGACACCACCCTCGTGCCGTGGTCAGTGCGCTACCGCTGGGGAACAATCCGCATTTCCAGCCCGCCTCGCGTTTCCAACCCATAGCCGAATTAGCGGCGGCGGCCTGGGCTAACGGGGAACAATCCCTGGTGGTGATGCCCACGGTAGAGCAAGCTGATGAAGCCTACCTGTATCTACGTGACTACTTTGCCGACTCGGACCAAGTTGTGCTGTATACCTCGGAAATTCCCACTGCCGCCTCCTATGAAACGTTCTTGCGTTCCCGTTTTGGCACCGCCGCGATAGTGGTCGGCACCCGCGGTGCCGTATTTTTGCCACTGGCCCGCCCCGGTTTGTTTTACCTCTGGGACGACTTAGCATGGTCACTAAGCTCGGACATGTTCCCGAACTTTTCTGCCCGGCAAGTCCTGCTGATGCGTTCCCAGCTGTGCGGCACTGCCCTAGTACTGGCGCACTATTCAGTCAACGCGGGGGATTTGCAGCTGGTGACCCGCCACTTCGCCAGCGGTTTGGCCCCCCACCGCGAAGTTTTGCGCCAGTGTTCGGGACGCTTTGAATTTCTCAGCGAGGATGCACAGCTGGCGGAAGGCATGACAGGGGCGATGCTCCTGCCCAATGCCGCTTTACGCCTGGTGCGCCAGGGTTTGAAATCCGGTCCGGTTTTGGTGCTGGTGCCTCCTGATGGCGCGTTTTCGGTCGTGAGCTGTGCAAACTGCGGCGCTAATGCAGTGTGCGAAGTGTGCGGTGGACCGTTGACTTTCCAGGGTTCCCGGCTGGTTTGCACTCGCTGCGGAAACGTCCCCACCAACTATGCCTGTCCGAACTGTGCCAGTATGAAAATGCGCGGGCGCCACCTCCAGTCACGCACGGTAATTGATGACATTGGGCGGTCATTTTCCGGAGTGCCAGTGTTGGTTTCCCGCCCTGGAAAAGGCCGGGTTGGCCTCATCGATGGAGCATCGCGCCTGGTCATAGCCCATCCGGGGGGCGAACCTTTCGCCGTGGGCGGGTACGAAGCCGCGGTTATCCTACGGGCTCACATGTGGGCCAATCGTACCGCCCTGTGGACTGTCCAGGAAGTCATGCGGCAATTTCTGGCAGCCGGAGCTTTGGTGAAACCTCAGGGGCGCATCTTGGTGACGAACCGGATTGACCCGCGCCTGGAACAGGCTCTGGTACGGTGGGACCCCTGGGGTTTCGCCGCCTTAGACCTGCGGGAACGCGAAGCGGGACACTTTGCCCCCGCGTGGCGCACGGCTTTGTTGCAGGGGCAATCCCTGGGTGAGGTGTTAGCTTTTCTGCGCCAGAGATTTCCTGAAATCACGGTATTAGGCCCGGTTCCAGCACGGGAAAACCCCGCTCTCAGCACTGCGTTCGTGTCGGTGGCGCTGCGCGACAGTCAGGATTTCGGGCGGGCGCTGCGCGCGGTGGAACTGCAAAATGCTCGGGAGCGAAAATCCGGCAGCGACGCCCTGCGTATCGTAGTAGATCCCCCAGATCCCGCCGGTCAAATCGGGTAGACCCCGCCTTCACCTCGAAAAACCCCAGTTGAACTTAGATAGGATAGTTTGTATGCGTATTGTTTTTGCTGGATCTCCCCAGGCTGCCCTTCCCGTATTGACATACCTTGAGCAATCTACACACGACCTGGTGGCGGTGCTGTCGCGTCCCGATGCGCCCTCCGGCCGGGGTCGGAAACTGGCTCAGTCACCGGTTTCCAGTTACGCAGCCCAGCATGACCTGATGCTCTATCAGCCAAAAACCCTTAAGAACAATACAGAAGCCGCCACTTTTTTGCGTGACCTCCAGCCTGATTTGGGTGTCATCGTGGCTTACGGGGCGATTTTGCCGGCTGACATTTTAGAGATTCCCAAATTCGGGTGGATTAATATCCATTTTTCCCTGCTGCCGCGGTGGCGGGGCGCTGCCCCGGTACAGCGTGCTCTACAGGAGGGGGACACCCAAACCGGCGTCACGGTCTTTCAACTCGAACCTGCGTTAGATACCGGCCCCATTTACGCGACCTGCTCTTATGAGGTGCCGGAGTCGGCGACAGCGGGGGACGTATTGCTCGAACTCGCCGAACTCAGCGTCAGACCTCTGGAACAAGCCCTGTCCATGATCGAAGGGGGAGTTGCCCCGGAACCGCAAGCGGACACCGGTGTCACCTATGCGCCACCTCTACACCCATCGGAAGGCGAAATCGACTGGTCCGCGCCGAGCGACACGATTGCCAACCACATCAGAGGATTCACACCGTCTCCCGGTGCCTGGACGATGTGGCAGGAATCCCGCGTAAAACTCGGTGTCCTGGAGTCGAATCCGCCTTTGACGATGCCTATCCCGCCTCTGGAACCCGGTCAGATTTTTACCACTCGTCACGAAGTCTGGGTCGGCACCGGTTCCGCACCCGTGTGCTTAGGCAACGTAGCCCCCGCCGGGAAAAAACCAATGCCAGCTGAGGCTTGGGCACGCGGAGCCCACCTGGAAAGTAGCGCGAAGTTTACGACTTCGCGCTCGATGGGGGGTCAGGAGTGAACCATTCAGGGGGCGCTTCCGCGGGCAAATCTCGCTCAGCGGGCAACAGAGCGAAAACCGGGGGTGCAGTTCGAAATTTTCGTAACTCTCGCACCGGTTACGCCTACCGGAGCAAAGCCCGGCGCGACCCCGCTCGTGACGTTGCTTTTCAAGCCCTGCGCCGCGTCGACCAAGACCATGCTTACGCCAATCTGGTGTTGCCCGGTTTGATTGAGCGGGCGCATTTGCATCGGCGTGACGCGGCTTTTGCTACCGAGTTGGTGTACGGAACATTACGGTTACAAGGGCGCTACGATGCCATAATCGGACTGCTCAGCGACCGGGATGTTGCGGATTTGGATCCGGAGCTGCTCACAGTACTGCGGATGGGGATTCATCAAATTCTCCAGATGCGTGTGGAAGACTACGCTGCGGTAGACACGATGGTTGACCTGGCACGCGACCGTCTCTCCGCCGGCCCTGCCGGTATGGTAAACGCGGTGCTGCGCAAGGTTACTGAGCATGACCTGTCCTATTGGCTCGATGCCATCACCTCGGGACTGACCGGGGAAAAAGCCCTGAGCCGAGCATTTTCCTATCCGGAATGGATGGTGTGGGCCCTGCGCGATGCCTTGGTCGCTAACGGCCGTGATGCTGCTGAGTTGCCGGGACTCCTACACGCGCAAAACCGTCCCGCTTATGTGACGCTGTGCGCCCGACCGGGTTTCATTACCGCTGATGAACTGGCGACTGCAGCTGAGACCTATCTTGATGCCAATACTCGTTTGGGAGAACTCTCTGACTGCGCGGTGGTGCTTTCCGGAGGCGACCCGCGGCGACTGCGTGCTGTTGAGCGGGGCTTCGCCGGGGTCGAGGACGAAGGCTCACAGCTTGTCGCCAAAGTTTTGGCTGCAGCACCGGTGACCGGGGTGGAGCGTACCTGGGTCGATTTGTGTGCCGGACCCGGTGGGAAAACGGCGCTGCTGGCAGGGTTGGCTAGTTCGCGTAACATTTCCGTCATCGCTAACGAGGTTTCGCCGCACCGTGCTGAACTAGTGCGTGCCTCCACGCAAGCATTTCCGAACCAGACAGTGCAGGTTTTACAGGGCGACGGACGCGATTTTGGAGAGCTTCATCCGGGCAAAGCCGATCGGGTCCTCGTGGACGCACCATGTTCAGGCTTGGGCTCGCTGCGGCGCCGTCCCGAAGCCAGATGGAATAAATCCGCCACCGACCTGAAGGACCTGACCGCTCTGCAACAAGTTCTGCTGCAATCCGCGTTGCAAACGGTTAAGCCTGGGGGTGTGGTGGGATACGCGACTTGCAGCCCGCACTTGGCTGAAACTCGCCAGGTGGTGGAAAGCGTGGTAAAGAATCGCGCGGATTTGCGGGTGCTGGATGCCCCCGCCGTGGCACGAGACATTATCGTCAACCCGGAACATGACCTTGGGTCGGGGCCTTATCTGCAACTGTGGCCTGACCGTGACGGTACCGACGCCATGTTCCTGGCTCTGATTGAAAAGTTGCCTGATTCCCAGGAATAAATCCCAGCTAAAACCGTCCGAAGCTCACCGCGGAATTAGACAATAGAAGAAAGAAGGGAACCGATATGAGCCTTAAGATTTACCCCTCCGTGCTGAATTGCGACCAGATGCATTTCGCCCAGGCGCTGCAGGACATCAAGAGCGCCGACGGGGTTCACCTCGACATTATGGATAACCACTTTGTGCCCAATCTGACGTGGGGACTGCCAACCGCCACGGCGGTGTTGAACGCTACCAGACTACCGGTTGACGCCCACCTTATGATTGAAAATCCAGACCGTTGGGCTTTGGAGTACGCCAAGGCCGGCTGCGCCATTGTCTGTTTCCACCTGGAAGCCTCGAAAGCTCCGGTACGAACCGCTGACGTGCTGCACAGTTTAGGTGCCAAAGCCGGGATTGCGTTGAATCCAGCCACACCGGCCAGCGCCATCAAAGACATTTTGGGTCGTTTTGACCAGGTCACGGTCATGAGTGTGGAGCCGGGCTTCGGCGGACAACAGTTTATCCCCGAGGTGTTGCCAAAGATTCGCAAGCTGCGCAAATATGCCGAAGATGCCCGCATGAATCTCGATATCGAGGTTGACGGAGGCATCAATGAAGAAACCTTGCCCCTCGTGATGAAAGCCGGGGCAAACGTGGTGGTGGCCGGGTCCTACGTGTTCAAACGTAAGCCCGAACAGGCTATTGCCACGCTGCGCACCATCGGCGCTACCCCGCACACCCACTAACCCCATTAGCCCGCTTGTGGGATTTGACCTCAGTGGGCTATCGAGGGTCTATACTGGAAGTAGCTCTGGGGGCTGTGTAATTCAGCACCGGCGGTAAAGTCCGCGACCTCGTGTCCGCACGAGTTGAATCGGTGAAATTCCGATACCGACGGTTAAAGTCCGGATGGGAAGAGCCGCACGTCCACCGCGCCTGCGTATGTTTACTGAGGTGTTGGTGAACGTTCATCTTTCTTTGCCCTGGGCTGTCCAATGAGGTGACAAACCGAAAGGGGTGAAGATGTCGATGAGTCAAAACCGGGCACCGTCAACGGTTAACGCCGTCCCGGATTCCCGGCCGCTCAATGTCATTGCCCCGCTCGCTTTGGCGCTGCTCATTGTGGCAGTCTGGTTCCTCGCGACGAGTTCTGGAAACATCCCGACCTTTATCTTGCCGCGTCCCAGTGACGTAGTGCAGTCCGGTGTGGAGTTGTTGAGCGGCAAAACGTTCTGGCTTTACCTGGGCAACACGTTGCTGGCAGCGACGGGAGGAACCGTGTTGGGGCTGCTTGTGAGTGTGCCGCTTTCATTTTCGATCCATCACCTGCGTCTGCTCAACGCGGCGGTTCAACCGTTTCTGGGGGCTTCCCAAGCGGTTCCTGCGGTCGCGCTGGCGCCGCTGCTGTTGATTTGGCTACCGACGCCGCGTCTCGCCATTGCGGTGTTGTGCGCGCTGATGGTGTTTTTCCCCATTTTGGTTTCCACCACCGTGGGCTTGCATCATTTGAACGCCAGCATTTTGGAAGCTGCCAAACTCGATGGTGCCGGAACCTGGGACTTGCTGAAATACATGGAGTTTCCGCTGGTGTTGCCATCCCTACTGGGAGGCATTCGCAACGGCGTGACCCTGTCCATCACCGGAGCGGTGGTGGGCGAGATGGTCATCGGCGGACGCGGCATGGGCACCCTGATTACCCTGCAGTCACACAACGTGGATACACCCGGCATGTTCGTGAGTTTAATCATGATCTGCACGGTGGCCGCGTTGATATATCTGGGGGTCTATCGCCTGGAGCGTCATTCCAAAACGGTAAACGCAGTTTAGCTGCGTCTCAAAGAAAGGTTCACCAGATGTCACATCGTTTTATCAGGTCCCTAGCCGGATTGGCCGTCAGTGCCGCGGTTTTGGTCGGTTGTGCTGCCGGTTCCACTATGGAAAAAGGGAGTTCCGCTGGGTCTGCCAGTAGTCCCACCGGGGCGGACCGGGCGGTCACAATCGGTTTGACTTATATCCCCAATGTCCAGTTTGCGCCGTTCTATGTGGCGGCCCAAGACAGGCTGTTCCGTTGGGACGGTGGTGGGGGAGTTAGCCAGCAGCCCGTTAACCTGCGCCATCACGGTGCCGATGAGGGACTGTTCAACGCTCTTTTGTCCCATAAAGAGGACTATGTGGTGGCGTTCGCTGACGAAGCGGTACAGGCGATATCCGCGGGTATGGATTTGTGTGTCACGGGTATTCTGTACCAAAAATATCCGGTGGAAGTTATCGCGACCAAGCAGTCAGGGATTACCTCCTGGGCGGATTTGAAAGGAAAAACAGTAGGCGTACCGGGCCGCTTCGGTTCTAGCTGGTTTGGTTTCCAGGCGGGTTTGCAGCAGGCGGGTTTGAGCCTTGATGACGTGAGAATTTCGGAAATCGGATATACCCAGCAGACTCAGATGGCCACCGGGAAAGTCGATGCGGTGGTGGGATTTTCCAATAATGACCTGGTTCAGTTCCAGTTGGCCGGACTGGAGGTGACCGAGATTCCCCTGCCGCCAAATCTGCCGTTAGTAGGTGCCGCCGTGGTGACTACCGGTGAAAGGTGCGAAAACCAGGACGCCGCAAATGAGGGTGTCATCAACGCTATGGCCCAGGCCATCAACAGTATCCAACAGGATCCGGAAAAAGCGGTGGAATACACGAAAAAGTATGACCAAACCCTGAACACCGCCGCCTCCTTGCGCGCCGCCCAGAAAGTCAACCTGGCCACGCTGAAGTTGGAGCAGTTGCCTGACTACGACCCGGCTGACCCTGGTCGCGCTGCCGCTCCCGACCCGCAAAAATTCAAGGCCATGATTGCCCTGTTAGATGAGATCGGGGCGTTGGACAAAAAGGTCGACCTTAGCTCTTTGGACCAGGCGGGTTTGGAACAAATCGCTCGGCCGTGGAAATCGCTGCACGCCCAAGCCTCCGCGGCAGAGTAAATCCAGGGCAATTCGCGGGATTCGGGTGGGACAAATCCTTTTGTTAATCCAGTCATATAGATATTTGGGAAAACTCCTGCCATTGCATAATCTATAAGCGTGAATAACTTTGAAGACCTTTATGCGATTATCGAGAGCCGAAAGAACGAACGCCCGGAGGGGTCCCGTACTGTTGAGGAGCTCGACAGGGGAATCCACGGCATCGGCAAAAAAATCGTTGAGGAAGCCGCCGAAGTGTGGATGGCGTGCGAATACGAATCGGACGAAGCGGCTCAGATTGAGATGTCTCAGCTCATCTATCACTTGCAGGTCATGATGGTAGCGAAGGGCTTTACGCCCCAAGACATTTACCAGCATATGTAGACCGGTGTCGCCCAAAGTCCGAATCCGCAACGACCCGGAAACCAGTCAATAGCAGCTTGAGAAGAGGGAGTGTCAGCCATGTTACGAATCGCGGTGCCGAATAAAGGATCGCTGTGCGAACCGGCGGTCACGATGCTAAAAGAAGCCGGGTATAAAGTGACCCGGCGCGGACGGGAATTGACTATTATCGACAAGGGCAACGATGTCGAGTTCTTTTTCCTGCGTCCGCGTGATATCGCTGTTTATGTCGGTTCCGGGGTCGTGTCCTGCGGTATCACCGGGCGGGATTTGTTGATAGATTCCGGGGTCGCCGCGGTGGAATACCTTGGCTTGGATTTCGCCCGCTCTACGTTCCGGTTTGCCGGACCGGCGGGCCAGTTCCACGATTTAGCGGACATTCAGGGCAAACGGGTGGCGACCTCCTATGACCTGCTGCTGAAAAAGTTTCTCGATGAACACCAGATTTCCGGAGTCCGTGTGGTACACCTGGACGGCGCGGTCGAATCTTCCGTGCAGTTGGGCATCGCTGATTTGATTGCTGACGTGGTCGAAACAGGTTCCACGCTACGGGCTGCCGGTTTGCAAACCTTCGGGGAGCCTTTGCTGGAGTCGGAAGCCCTGCTAATCACTGCCGCGGGCCAAGAAAACCATGCGCAACTGCAAACCTTGGCGGCCCGTCTGCGGGGCGTGATGGTGGCGCGAACCTATGTACTGATGGATTACAACGCTCCTTCCGCCCAGCTGGCAGACCTGTTGGCGATTACGCCCGGCATTGAATCCCCGACAATTTCTGACCTGGCTGAGGACACTTGGAAAGCCGTGCGGGTCATGGTGAAAGCCGCAGACGTGAACCTGATTATGGATCGTCTCTATGCGGCCGGGGCGCGCGGCATCCTGGTGACGGACCTGAAAGCGTGCCGTCTGTAACTGCCGTGCAGCGTCAGCTACGCGGCGCTCGGGTCGTCGTTTGAATTCTTCGCTTGACGGACGGGCACGGTCGCGCCGTAGGCTCCCGCCGCCGCCGCCGCGAGGAAAGCGGCGGGGTCTTCACTGAGGGTTCGCCCCATTGTGGAAAGTTTCACGGGAAAGGCTTCCAGAGCTGCGTAAAGTCCCGTGGTGGGTTGGTCGATGACACGATGGTGTTCTTTCAACAGGCTCAGTTGGGAAGTCACCAGGGGAGAGAACGTTCCTTTCGGGTCGGCTAGGGCCTTTTCTACGGGATTGTCGAGGTCGAAAACCGGAAGGACCACGTCCAGCGGGGGCAGCCCCATCCAGGTCAGCATGGTCAGAGAGTGGTGCGAAATGCCGTAGTGTCGGGGACGCG
Source organism: Mobiluncus sp. (assembly GCF_985070215.1). Taxonomy (NCBI): domain Bacteria; kingdom Bacillati; phylum Actinomycetota; class Actinomycetes; order Actinomycetales; family Actinomycetaceae; genus Mobiluncus; species Mobiluncus sp. Next base: position 59,913 of record NZ_CFKZQR010000004.1, read on the forward strand.
CGTCTCCGCTGGACATTCGCAGTACCGCAATGGGATGACCGTTCAACGCCGAAGCTGTATGCAGAAATTGCGCCCCGTCCACCCCCGAATAGCCCCAACGAGTGCCGGTACCCAGGTTGCCCGGACCTTGGGACACAATGACCGCATCGGCCTTGACCACCTCGGACGCCACGAAGAGGGCGGAAGGAAAACTGACGGCCTCGTAATCACCACCAAAGCACTGCCCACAGGTGATGGTGGCGGCTAAACTACCGGACTCGCGCAATTGGGCTACGGTACGGGAATACGCCAAGGGCAGAGCGCCGCCATCAGTTTGAATATAGACCAGACGGGCATGCGGGCTGTGGTGCAGGAATCCCACTACGATAGCGGGCAGAGCCGAGTGTAAATCCGTCACCAAGACGGGAAGTTCATCCAGGTTATCCGCCGAACGCAACAGGGAATGATAGGGACTGTCCGGTTCATCGGCACCCAACACGACCTTTTGATGTGGGGTGTAGCGAGCCTTTACCAAGTGACCGGGATTAGGTAATTCGTCTGCCGGCAGGCGGGTTTCGTTAGCCAGAACCATAGCTTCTCCTCCGGTACCCAAGGCTTTCGCCAGAGGAGAAACTTCAATCTGGATGATATCGCCGGGCTGCGCAGCTCCGAGCAGTTCCGGGTAGCAGATGGCTCGGCATGTATCGCCGGCTTGGAAACTCACGGCGGGCCCGGTTTCCTGGCGGGGGGGAGCAGCCACGATTTCGCAGCGCAAAACCTGATGTGGAGTCTGGCGCTGCACTTCCAGAACACGTGCTTTGCGAATCATCACGGGTTAAGCATAACCGCTTCAAACTGGAGTCCAGACCAATCCCGGAAGTCCGCCGCTATAATTTTTCTATGCACCAGGCACCGAGCGAACCCGACATTTTCGATGAAGATGACGATTATGAATGGCGCGATGACCTTCTCAGTGACACGGCTCTCGCTTCCGCATCCAGGCGCTACCAGGGGCTTTTAACGATTTTCTATCGAGAAGCCCGCCCGCTCACTTATGACGAAATCTTCGCTGCCTATACCGCCACCATCGGACCGTACTTCCCGGCTCGTTCCAGCGGTGATGACTCGGCGCAGTCGCATGAAAATTACAGTGTCAAAATCCGCAACGACATCAAAATCCTCAACGAAATCCTGGGCGATATCATCGTGGAAGATAAACACAATAATGTGGGAACGGAACATCGATACCTGCTCCGACCCGATTCGTGCCGTCCCACGCTCGCTTTTGATGCTACAGAATCAGTATGGGTTCACCTGGCGTTGGGACTATTGGAAGGGGACTTTACCCAAATTGATTCTCACGTCCGTTCTGTGAGCGACATCGACCCTGACAATCCGCTCGAAGTCCAGTCTCAGGCGCTCATTTCTCGTGTGACCCAAGACATTTTTCGCGCCATCGCCGCGCACCAGTTCATCGAATTCGATTACCAGGCCCGCTACGGCGAATCCACGCATCGACAGGTGCGCCCCACAATGATGATGCTGTCACGCGGATTTTTTTATATTCGCGGTTTTGACGAAAAACGCCAAGGTTTTCGAACATTCAAGCTATCCCGCCTCAGTAATCCGGTTGTGACAGAGCGAACTTTCGATGCTACGGAACACGTGGAATCTCCGCGCAACGTTTCTCTGGAGAGTCCACTGGAACGGGTTATCTTTGTGGCAGATCCCGCAAAAGCCTCGGAAGCAGTCATGAACGCGGAACTCATTTGTGAGCATTCCGATTTCCCCTGCACAGGAGCGGAACTGGGTTTGACTGGGCTAGACTGGGTTCCTTCCGGATGGAATCTGTATCGGGCGAAACGACCGGATTTCTATACCTGGAGCCGTCTGGCCGCCGAAGCAATGACCTACCTGGTGGTGCTCGACCCCCCGAAACTTGTGACAGCGACCGTGCGGGCGGCCCAGAATCTCACTGAACTGAGCCTGACGGAGGGCGAGTACGAAACGGGGCGGCTCAAGTTTGACGATTTTACTCCGCGCAGTACCGGTGTTTCTATCGATAACCAGACGCGCGTGACGACCGAATCCCTGGCGGTGATGACGTTTATCTTTAATACGAGCACGCAAGGCAACACCTGTACGGTAGATGAACTGGCTAAACACTTCGGCCTCAAACCTCAGGACATAAAAAATATTATTTGGGATTTCTTGGACTTGGACGCGGTCGCCAGCAACGAAAAATCTGACTATGACAGTTTCCTGCCCTCGATACGCAAGGACGGGACTATTGAAGTCAACGGTTCGCGCAGTTGGGTGATGCCCCCGTCCTTTAGCGCTGACGAGGCGTTGTCCCTCCTATTGGGGTTGGAAGTCGCTGGTTATCTGGCCCCATCGTCACAAGAGGCGATTGCGACCGCTCGTCTGAAGGTCGCCTCTTGGTTGGGCCAGGCGCACGAACTGACCGCTCCGCAACTGGTGACGAACACGGTGCCGCCCTCAATCCAAAACTCTATCGAGACGTTAAACCGGGCTATCGAACGAGGTCACACAATCCTTTTCACCTACACGAACGCCAGTTGGGACACTGCGGAGCACCGCGTGGCACCCCGGTCTGTCTACACAGACCGCTACCATGTGTATCTGGTGGGGGTGAACCTTGAAAAGAACCAGTGGCACAAGTACCGTCTGGATCGCCTCGGTGACCTGCGTGTCACCGAGGAGACAATTCCCGAAAAACTTCCGCAAAAACCGAGCTACAAGTACCAGACAGTGGACCTGGAGCTGAAAAATCAGGCGAAATCCTACGTGGACACGATTCTTCACGCCCAGACGGTGGAACAATCCGCGACTACGTACCGGGTGCGTTTGAAAGTCAAAGATGCCGCCTGGCTGCAGCGGGTAATACAGATTCTCGCCCCCGATATCGAAGCCATTATTGGTGGGCCCGCACAAGAGCCGGTGGTGGCGGCTGCTCGGGAGGTTGGCGCCGCGACTTTGGTGCTCTACGCACAGGTCGACTCCGCACAGTCAGCTGAGGACAGGTAAGATTGAGCTATGAGTGTTCAGGGCATCGTGTGGCTCATCGCCGTAATTTGCGCCGTGATTATTTTTGTGGCGACTACAGTGTGGATTATTTATCGCGGGATACATCTCTATCGGACAGTTCGTGACATAGAACGGCCCGACGCCGCCGCCGCGGAGTCGGTTCGCGAACCGGCCCGAAAGCCCGCACCCACGGGAGACCCCGCAACTTTGAGCGCAGCACGGGTGTCTCACGCCGAGGTGAAGCAGGCTCGCAAAGCCAACAAGCAGCGCCGTCTGAACGCCGCGCATGACCGCTGGGCGAGCTACGATTTGGTGGCACCACGGCAGTAAACATCTGAAACTATGAGTCCCAAACGTCACCGTTACCGCGAAAGCCAGAAAGCCGCCGCGCGATTGGCGCAAACGGAAGCTACCGACGCTGCCAACCCCTCTCCTGCCCAGCGGTATCAGGCTTTCAAAGCAAACCAGCAATCCCCGGAACTCTACGAGTTCCAAGCCCTGTTCGATTTCCCCCTGGACGACTTTCAAATTGAGGCTTGCCAGGTACTCGATAAGGACCAAGATGTCCTGGTCAGCGCCCCAACTTCGGCCGGGAAAACCATCGTTGGCCTGTATGGGATTTTCTTGGCTTTGCGCCAGGGCAAACGCCTGTTTTACACGACACCGATTAAAGCCTTATCTAACCAAAAGTACCTGGAACTGGTGGAGTTATTCGGTGGCGAAAATGTCGGACTGTTGACCGGCGACACCGCGATTAATGGTGATGCCGCCATTATTGTGATGACCACAGAAGTCCTGCGGAACATGATTTATGCCGCCGCACCGCTGGCAGACCTGGGATATGTCGTTATGGACGAGGTTCACTATCTCTCCGATCATTTCCGCGGGCCGGTGTGGGAAGAAATCATTATTCACCTCGATGCAGCCGTGCGACTCATTTCTCTTTCCGCCACGATTTCCAACGCTAACGTGTTCGCTCAATGGCTTCAGACCCTGCGCGGTCCCACCACGGTCGTTTCGACCTCAGTCCGGCCGGTGCCGTTGAAACATTTTATGGTCAGCGCCTCGGGAGAGATCCTGCCCCTGTTCGCCAAAGGCGAGGTGGGCGGACATCTGAACCGGGCTCTGTTAGCACAAGCCGCCCAGCAGGTCATGCCGCGCCGCGGCCGCATGCCCCGTCGGATACGCGCGGACAGGCCCGCGGTAGCGCGCAGTCTGGAACAACAAGACCTGCTTCCGGCGATTGTGTTTATCTTTTCCCGGCAGGGCTGCAACGATGCGGCGGCGCAGGTGTTTGACGCCGGTTTACGCTTCACCACCAAACCGGAAGCTGACCAGATTCGCCTCGAGATAGAGACGAACCTGGCAGGTTTCAGCCAGGGCGACTTGAGCGCGATTGACGTTTCGAATTGGGAGGAAACCCTGGCCGCCGGTATCGCCCCGCACCACGCCGGGTTGCTGCCGATTCAAAAGCAGCTGACAGAATCTCTGTTCGCGAAAGGCCTGATTCGCCTGGTTTTTGCGACCGAAACACTGGCTCTCGGAATTAATATGCCCGCTCGTACCGTCGTCTTGGAATCACTAAACAAGTGGAACGGCCAGGAGCGCGCAAACCTGACGCCGGGGGAGTACACCCAGCTCACGGGTCGCGCCGGACGCCGCGGGATTGACTCGGTGGGGTACGCCCTGACCCTTATGGAAGTGAAGAATCCGCCACAGCTGCTGGCCAACCTGGCCAGTCAGCAAACTTACCCACTACACTCAGCTTTCGTCCCGACCTTTAACATGGCAGTAAACCTGCTGGCCCGCACTACCTTGGAGGGCGCGAAGGAAACTGTCGAAAAATCTTTTGCCCAATACGTAGCGTTGGGAAGTTCGCGCAAACTGTTTTCACAGCTGCGCCGGTTTGAAGAATTGGCCGCGGAGCAAGCAGGCGCGGCGAGCTGTGAGCGCGGGGACGTGCTGGCGCTATTGGACTTGATGAACGCCCTTTCCAAAACGGAAAAGCAGGCCAAACAGCGGCGTCACAGTGGGGAAAACACCCCCGAGAACCAGCAAGCCGACCGCCGGTCTATCGAACAGGCCCGAGCCCAGATGAAATCCCACCCGGTCTACAGCTGTCCCGACCGGGACAAACACCTGGTGAAAGCCCGTCAAGCTGCGAACAATCGGGATTCTGCCCAGATGACTCGCCAGAGGATTGAAAACCGCACCAAGTCCCTGGCTCGCCAGCTGGACCAAACCTGTCAAGTATTGCGGGAACTGGACTATGTTGATGATGATTTCCGTCTGCGTGATGCCGGAACCATGCTGCAATCGGTGTATAACGAGCGGGATTTATTGGTCGTGGAATGCTTGCGCCGCGGCGTTTTCGATGATTTGAATGTGGCGGATTTGGCGGGGGCGCTCTCCGTGTGCCTGGCGCAAAATCGCACCGGAGGTTTGTCTCGCTTGATTCCCGCCGAGGCTTCTCCCAGCCTGGCCGCGGCCTTGGAATCCATGGCACGGATTAACTTTGAAATCGCCACCCTGCAGCAAGAACATTACCTGGAGGCTTACCCGCCGTTGGAAACGGATTTGCTGCCCGGGGTCGTGGCCTGGGCGCGGGATGCCAACCTCGGGCAGTGTCTGGAACTGACCGGCATGAGCGCCGGGGACTTCGTGCGGGTCATTCGCCAGGTCATTGACCTGGCTGACCAGCTGCGCAAACTGAATCTCGATCCGGCCCTGCACACGAAATTCCGCAGCGTCATAAACCAGGTCAAACGGGGAGTGGTGACGTGGGACTTCTGATAGCTCTGCCCCTGGCTTTCTTAGGGGGAGTGGCCGGAGCCCTCGCTTTTCCGCACTGGAATCTCTGGCTGTTGCTGATTCCTTCCGTCATGATTCTGCTGGGCACTTTGCGCTGGCAGTATAGGAGCGGCAAACTTGGGCGCCGAGTTCTGTTGGTGTCCGCAGTATGGGGGCTCGGTTTTTTCGCTCCGCAGTTGACCTGGACCGGGGTTTCCGCCGGTTCGTCCTTGCCGTGGATTGCCTTAACGATTCTAGAGACGCTGTTTATCTGTTTCTTTGCACAAGTGTGGGTGCGCGGGGAACAGGCCATCCCGCGGTTTCCCCGTTTGTTTGGGCTGGCGCGGCTGGTTTGGGCGCCGCTGGCTTGGGTCGGGGTGGAACAGCTGCGTGCCCTGCTACCTTTCGGAGGTTTTCCCTGGTCAAAACTTGCTTTTGCCCTGGTTGATACCCCGCTGTTAGCGTGGGCGCCGTGGGGCGGCAGTGCGCTGGTTAGCGGGGTCTGCGTGTTCATTGCCGCAGCCGCGCTGGAATTTCTGGGCCGACACCGTGGCTTGATGCTGCGGGTTGTGTCGCTGGCCGCCCTGGTGGCTGCTATCGTTTTCCCCACCTTGGTACACCCCGCGTTGCCCGAGATTACCGGGCATGTCACGGCTGCCGCAGTCCAAGGCAATACGCCGGGCCGTGACCCGCAAACAGCATTCGGAAAACGCTATGAAGTTCTGCAAAATCACGTGGATGAGTCTCTACGTTTGCGTCACCGGACCGCTCAACACGTCGATGTGGTGTTGTGGGCAGAAAACGCGGCAGACGTGGATCCACGCACCAGCCCTCGTGCCGCCTCACTGGTGAACGAAGTCACCGCAGCCTTCCAGGCCCCACTCATTACCGGAACGTTGGGTGCCGGGGCGCGCGGACCGGGGGTCGCTAGCCTTGCCGGGAACGAAGTTGACACGACTTCCCTGCAAAACACCATCTTGGTGTGGGAAAACGGGGAGGCCCGAGACACCTATGCCAAGAAACACCTGGTTCCTTTCGGCGAGTATCTGCCCTGGCGCAAATTCTTTGCAACTGTCATTCCTACTTTTGCCGCCCTGGTTCCCACGGATCTGGTTGCCGGCGAAAGCGTGGCCCAGCTCGAGGTCTCGCTGTCCGGTCAAGACGTGCGCCTGGCCAGCCCGATTTGTTACGAGATTGCCGATGATGACCTGGTGCGCCAAGCGGTGACTGGCGCGAACTTCATCTACGTGCCGACATCGAATTCTTTCTTTGGTTCTTCCGATGAAGCTGACCAGCAACTCGCCATCGCCCGTTTTCGCGCCGCCGAACACGGTTTGGACACTATTCAAGTATCCACCATGGATTCCACCGCTCGGATTGATGCTCACGGCCAGATTGTAGGCCGGGTCATTCCGAACTTTACGGCCGGCAGTTTCGTTACGGACATTCCCCTACGCAGCGGAACTACCCCCGCCACCGTTATCGGGGGGCTGCTCGGGCTGGGATCGCTGGTATTGGTGGTTCTGGCTGCGGTTTTGCAAGTTTTATTAGCTCTGACAGAAAGTTGGAAACGTGGAAAACACTAATCTCAATGCGAAAACCGTTATCGCCATCCCGACTTATAACGAACGGGAAAACTTGGAATGGATTATCGGGGAAGTTTTGGCCCAAGCACCGGGGATCCACATCCTCATCGTGGATGATAACTCGCCTGACGGTACGGGTCAGCTGGCAGACACGTTGGCCGCGGACCGCCCGCAGCTTCACGTGTTGCACCGGGCGGGCAAGGAAGGTTTGGGACCGGCGTATTTAGCGGCGTTTGCCTGGGCGGATAGTCACGGATTTACCTGGGTCGGGGAATTCGATGCCGACGGCTCGCACCGGCCTGAGGACTTACCGCGTTTGTTGGCTCTGGCTCACGGCAGCGGTCGCCCGGACCTGGTCATCGGCTCGCGCTGGCGGCGCGGGGGAGCGACCGCGGGATGGTCAAGGTCGCGCCAACTGCTGAGTCGGGCGGGCAGCTTTTATGTCAATGCGGTACTGAGGCTGGACGTAGCCGACACGACGGCGGGTTTTCGGGTCTATCGGGTCGATTTCCTAAATCGTTTACTGCAGCGTTACGTCATTGAATCAAAAGGGTATGGTTTCCAGATCGAGATGACCTGGCGGACGCGCCGGGCGGGGGGCAAGATTGTGGAAGTGCCCATCACCTTTGTGGAGCGCCGGGCGGGAACTTCGAAAATGAGCGGCTCTATCATCAAGGAAGCGTTCCTGGAAGTCGCCAAGTGGCGGGTACGGGAACTGCGCAAACAGGCGTAGTGTTATGTCATTTTTCTAGGAGAAAAACCACGCCATAACGAAACAGTGAGAGCTTTAACGTCCGTAGTGTCGCCGGCCGGAGCGCAAAGCCTCCAAGCGCTCGTCCAACAGAATCTGGAGCTCTTCCTCGGTGCGCCGTTCAATGAGATGCTCCCAGTGGTTGCGTTGCGGTTTGGCGGTGTTTTCTTCTTGGAAGTCTTCCACGCCGTTTCGTACCGCGGTTTTGGAGCAAATTGGGCAATCCCAGGCGTCTGGCACCTCAGCGTCAATCGCGAAGGGAATATCGAAAGCGTGTCCTTCCGGGCAGGTGTAGTCCACGTTTTGGCGCTCAACAAAAACGACGCCTTCTTCGGACTCAAGAGAATTGGAACCCATACGCATCCCGCGTAGTGCGCGATCAGCCACGATTAGTGCCTCCTTGTTTGCTTAGCGGTTTATTCTAACCGATTTAGGGGAATTTTGCTCAAGAGCGGTGCCGCAGCGTTGGTAGTGCTCTCTCGCCAGGTCACTCCAATCCGATAATATATATTATGTCATTCTGCGTTTGTCTGGTACATTGCGTTCAATCCCCTCGAGCACGTGTGCAAAAATGTCCCGGTCGGAACGCATCTCCCTAACCTCCGACCGGGACGCTGTCATGCCAAAGTTTTGGCACCGCGCTGGTGAGCGCGAATAAACCTGTTAGCTGACTTGGCGGCGGCGTGCGCGACGCTCTGCCAGTTCATCGTGAACTACCAAGTTGTCGTCATTGATGTTCTCTACGGGCAGCTGCGCCAGCTCACCCTCAATTTCGTGCCAGACGCGTCCCACCGCGATGCCGAACACGCCCTGGCCGCCCTGCACCAAGTCGATGACTTCGTCTTGTGAAGTACAGGCATAAACCGAAGCACCGTCACTCATGAGGGTAATCCCCGCCAGGTCCTCTACCCCCATCTTGGACAAGGTTGCTACAGCCACGCGAATCTGTTGCAGCGAAACGCCGGTATCCAGCAGGCGCTTCACGACCTTTAGTAACAGGCAGTCCCGGAAAGAATAGAGACGCTGCGAGCCCGAACCGCGGGCGTTGCGCACGGACGGTTCTACTAAACCGGTGCGTGCCCAGTAGTCGAGTTGGCGATAAGTGATTCCGGCTGCCTTGCAGGCAGTCGGTCCGCGAAAACCGGTTTCTTCGTCGATGACCGGCAGGGTTTCACCAAACAGCATCCCCTGCTTAATTTGCGGTACTCCAGACTTGCTTGGCTTTTCCAAGGCAACCTCCGTTCAAGTGTGTTTCTATTTTAGATTATGCACCATAGAAACGTGGTCTAATGCGCGGCGCGCCCAAACCTTGCACTTAAAGTTTAAGTGCAAGGTAGGCGGGGAGAAAAACAGTTCCCTCCCCTGTGGCAATGGCCTACAGTTCCTCGACTCCGACAGCCAGCAAAGCCTCGGCTAAAGCCTGCAATTGCGCCGAAAGTTCTACCGCTCGCATCTGGGCACGATCCTTGGCGGCAGCGTTGTTCTTTTGCCGTTCCGGAGCCACCACCCGGTCAATCAAATCCAAAATTGCGTTGACAGCCGAGTAAACGGAGCGTAAATTCCGCGGCTCGATACCCTGTTTCTCCAAGACTTCCAAGGCCTGTACCACCGCTACCGCACCGGAAGAGAACCGCGAGGAAAAATCCGGGGTAATCAGCTTGGCATTGACCGCCTTTTCTAACAGCTCCTCAGAAGCACCGGTATAAACCAGTAGATCTCGCAACGAGATGCGGGAATGGTTCGGCAGACGCACCTGGCCCTCCGAAGCCACGACCCGCATGACCGGCTGCACCGGTAGAGGCTCCTCCCCCAAATCCAAGAGCCGCAAATTTTCGCCAATCTGATTCAGCGGCAAGTAACTGTCACGCTGAGCTTTCAGGGCGTAGCGAATGCGCTCTAAATCGGCCAGGGAATAACCGCGATAACCGTTGGACATCCGGGCCGGGCAAACAATCCCGTGCTTCTCAAAATTGCGCAGTTTAGCCTGAGATACCGAAGGAAATTCCTTCACGATAATCTCGTGTACTCGTCCAATGGACATAGTCGGCTCATGGCTTACCTCTGGAGGCCACGAACCGTCAACGTCATTGACTTTTCGGGCTGCCTGATTCATTGCTTAAAATTCACCGCCGGGTAGTAAGCCAATCGAAACTTGCCAATCTGGACTTCCTCCCCCGGTGTCAGCAGGTGAGACTCCACTCTTTCCCGGTCAATATAGGTACCGTTGAGTGAACCGACATCGCGAACCAGGTAACCATTTTCTTGACGGATAAACTCGCAATGCCGGCGAGAAACCGTCACATCATCGAGGAAAATATCTGACTTGGGATGCCGGCCAGCGGTAATGCGGTCCGTATCGAGCAGGAAACGCGCCCCCGCGGAAGGGCCACGCTGCACGATGAGCAGTGCCGAACCTGCAGGCAGAGCAGCTACGGCCTCCTCGTCAGCGGAGGACAAAACTCGCTTACCCAGTTCTGGTTCCGTTTCAGTAATACTGCCTATAGCTCCAAAAACTGCAGTTTCAGTAGGATCCGGTCCTGGATTCGTTTCCGACACTTCGTCCTCCTTTAAAAATCTTGGTATCTCTACTTTAGTAGAAGCGCCGAAAAAAAGTTAACCAATTTGTTACCTTCCGGTCTGTCACAAGCTCGAAGAGTATCCTAGGCCCTAAAATGGCATTTGCATGTAAGTATTCAGATAGAAACCAGGTCAAAAGGGGCAATACAGTGGCGGACGCAGCCTACCTTGAATGGGCGCTTTCTCTGACTGATAAGCAGGTCGGAGTCACTCCCCTGGCGTCTCCTGCCGCCGCCCTCATTTTCCCTTTTTCCGATGATTCTCTGAACACGACCTATCGCCAGCTGCGTGCTGGTGACACTTTCCAGCTTTCAGCCACTTCTGGGGATGCGGATGCCCAGCTCACCACCGCTGAACACTGGCACTGGCTTCTGGCAAACCGTAGTGACGGACTGGAACTGCAGCTCGCTCTCGGTTTTTTGGTTTCGAACCGCGGCGATCTTCGCTTTCCGGTATTTCAAGGCCGGCTGAATCCCGAGCCCGACCGTCCCCTGGGATACTTACAGCTAGAAAAGGACGAAAAGCTGAATCTCAACAGCACGTTGGTACGTTTGTTGCAGCAAAAGTTTCAATTCCCTTCCCGCTGGGTTAGTGCGGGACGAAGCGCCCGCGGTCTGGACCTCGATGCCATTCTGGAGGCTTTACAGGAAGCTCTAAGAGACAGTCCCCTCCAGGACAAAATGCACCTGGAACGCCAAGCTGCCGTGGGGCTGGCACATTGCGACTGGTCCATAGTGGCGGCCGACCTGAAAGCTCACCTTGAGGATTACCGCAGCTCCGCCCTGGTGCAGCGTTATGCCGCTAATAGCGCTCCCACTCAACTTTCCGAAGACAGCGACACCACTACCCTATCCGGAGATATTTTTGCCCCCCTGAAGGCCGACCGCAAACAGTTGCTGGTACCGAAATTCTTTGGTCAAGGCCACAGTCTCATCCTTTCTGGCGCTCCCGCGACAGGAAAAACCGATGCCGTCGTGAACGCCCTGGCACAGTCCCTTGTGCAAGAACACTCCGTACTGGTAGTGGGCAGCCGAACCAGTCTGAAAAATCTGCGGAATCGGGTTCGTAAAGCCGGGTTTGAACACGTGTTCCTCACCCTTGACCCTCAAGTTGAAAAACGCGATGAACGCAGTCGGGCACTGCTTCGGGCGGCTTGGGATCGACCGGTCAACGCTGATGCGGGATACCTTGATTCCTGCCGGGCTTCCCTGAAAACCCTGTCCCAAGATTTAGATTTGTACCTGAACCAGGTTCACGAGGTCGGCCCCAACCACGTCTCGGCATGGCAGGCCTATACCGCGCAAATCATGACTGCCGCTGAGCTGGAGCCTGAGGAACGAGTCTTGGCAGGCCGGTTGGCAGCGGCTCCGAATTTCCCCTACCTGTCCAACGACCGGTCTGCGGCCGCAAAACTTGGTAAGGAACTAGCAAATCTCGATGCCAACTCGGTTAACGGTCTCGGCGCTAATCCCTGGTCCCTCGTAGGTGAAGACGCGCGCAACGTAGACCGCACCGAACTGAAATTGGCTTTGAAAGCCTTGGAAGAAGCCATTACCCAAGCCCACCCGGCCGTGTTGGAAATCATGTCAGCCACTTCCGAGCTAGCAGCCTGGCCGATTTTTGCCCGGTGGCTGGATTTGTTAGAGATTGGATACGGTAGAGCTCCGGTGGTACTGACCGAGCCGGAACGCCGTGCGGTAACTTCCGGCATTGAGACTTTGCAACAGTCCTTGCAGGACTTGTGGGACGAGGCCACTCCCCTGCTAGACATTGCCGGCCCTGCCTATCATTCCGGCAAAGACCTGGACTTATTGATGGATGCACGTCACGCGGAAGCCTCTGGAGGGTTTACCCGTAACAGTAGGCGCAAAGCCGTTTTGGCGCAGCTGCAGCCCTACCTGACGGGACCGGTCACCCCCAATAAGGTGGCAGACTTGCTGGAGGACCTCAACGCCCTGCGAATGCGCGCCGAAGCCCTGGCATTGCGGATTGGCGCCAACCCCGTGCTGGGATTGAAAGATTTTGACGCTTTGGCTCCAGACGCCCGCGAAAAATTCTCAAATCACGCCGATACGGTGCTCAGCGCGATTGAGCTGAGTCACTATCTGCCGAACCGCCGCTCAGATTTGGAATCTTTAATGCCTCTGGCTCGCCAAGGCGGCCATTTAGGTCAGCAGGTGAGGGCCATTTCCCAGGCTTTTGCTGATGTTTTGCAGTCCTTGCAGGTGGCTACCTCGGATTTAGAAACCTGGTCACAAGGCCTGCCGCCCCTGGGTCGTTACCTGCAGGTACGTAAGGTTTGGGCAACGTCACTCAGCTCTGAGGACTCGACACTTGACGATATTTTGGCTTTCCGGGCGCTGACCCCCAAGCTGAGTGCCTTGGGTTTGGATGACCTCGTCACCTGGGTGTCTGAGGGGACGCTCAGCGGAATGGCCATTCAAGGAGTACTCGAGCACGCCCTGTCCGTAGCTGCGGTACGTGAACGCCAGCGGGCTTTGGCGCAACAGGGTTTTGATCCGGTGACCCACGCGGCCCAAGTGGAACGCCTGTCATTGAACTGCACGGAAACTCGCCGCGAAATTATCAATGAAGTCATTTCCGCGGCTGGCGAGTTCGCCCAGCGAGCCGATAAAGAGACCTTGCGCCGTTTTGGGGCACGCTTGCGTGCTGAGGACTTTTCCATCCGTCAAGCTCTACGTGAAGATTTAGAAGGTGTACTCACTCGTACCCCGATTGTGGGCTTGACTCCCCTTGAGGTCATTACCCATTTGCCGGATTTTGTCGATGAAACCCCCCGGTTTGACGCGGTAATCATTCTTGACGCCACCGAACTGCCTTCCGGGGCCGTGGTGAAAGCCCTGGCCGGTGCCGCCCAAGCCATGTTTGTCGCTGTCCTGCCCGCGACCACCAGTTTCGCAAAAGGTCGGGCGCGCAATGCTTATGAATTTGCGAAGGCTGCCGGTTTTCCTGAGTACGAACTTACCACCCGCTACGGTCGAGATTTGACCCCCACTCCCGGCCGCCTGGCGCAACTGCTGATACCTGACAAGTTAGAAACATGGCCGGTAGCACAGGCCCAGTCGCAACCGGTTTCAATCATGGAGTTTCCCCCGGCACTTCACCCCGTGCCCCTACACCTCGCCAACGAGAATCCCGGCTGGAGGGGTTTGGGTGCCGACTACGTGTGGTTTGAAAAGGCCGGCAATTTGTTGATGAATCTGTGCCTGAAAAACCGCGGTAAATCCGTCACGGCGCTGACCTGGACTTCCGAGCTAGCGGCGGGTATCCGCTGGTATCTCAATGAAGCGAATCGGCAGGGCGACATAAACTTGATGAATCTTCGAGTCACTCACTTGGGTGCAGTCGGCGCCGCATTTCCCCATGCGGCTACGAGCGTATCGGAACTCGGCGGAGGTTATGGCGATGGTGAAGGTGGCGCTCCCTGTGATTTATTGGTGTGTTTCCTCGGCTCCACCCCCCAGCCAGAAACTTCAAAATCAGCTCTCACACGTGACCCGTCCCTGACCTGGACCCGAATCTTGTTAGAGACTAATCGTCAGGTGCTGTTCGTAGTTAACCGTGACCTCGACCAATCCGCACTGCCCGATTTCTTGCAAGACATTTTGAACGCCCCTGGCATAGCCCGGGATACGGCTCCCGTTTCCGCGGTGCGAGACTACCTCGCCCGGCTGCTAAGCCATGCGGGGCTGGAAGTTCGCACCAATTTGGGGCCGGCTCCGTTACGCCTAGACCTAGCGGTTCGCGGAGACAGGGGTGCGCCTTGGCTGGGCCTGATTCTGGACAGCCCCGAGCAGAGACAGGTGCGTTCTGCGTGGGATCGTGAAGTCGGCGTGCCCCAGTACCTCCTGGAAAACTGCGGTTTCGGCGCTATCGAACGTGTTTATTTAACTCAGCTGATGGACAACACGGATGAAGTGACCCGACGTCTCGTTTCCATAGCCTTGGACCTGGCTTTTCCAGGAGACGTTACCGATGGTTCGGTGGCTAGTGACGACCGCTACACTTCTCCCTCACGCATCGCGGCCGCTCAAAATAACCGCGGTGACGAACCTTGGGAAGTTCCCGATGAAACTGAATGGAACCTACCTCAACCCCTGCGTGAAGCCGCATCTCGTCTCCAGACCGAGGACACCTCCGTGGCTTCTGCTCAAACGGTATCCCCGGAGGAAACCGCAGTTGTGCCGCGAGAACCCCAGCCGCAGCCTCCCACGCTAACCCCGGTCGAACCGCCCTCTGCCCGTATTGAGGACCTTCCCCCGGCAGGGCAACGCAAAACCCACTCTGTGCTACCTGTCATTGCCGACATGCCGGCCGACGCTTTTACGCATCTGGACCGTGAGGAGCTCACCTCGGCCCCTGATGCCCCCACTCTCGGCGACCAACTCGGGGACCAAGAAACCGACGTTTTCATCGAACTGGCTCAAAATCCTGCTGCCAATACAGAACTCGGCAAGATTTCTAAGCCCGGTCTGGGTGCGTTTGCCCCCCTATTCGTGCCCGAAGAATCCGCCGAAGATATCGATAAACCGGCTGCCGACCCGGTTCCGGCGACACCCCTGATGAAGCCGATACCAGAACCTTCCGAACCGATAGTTACCGAGCCTGTCATCCCCAATTTTACCGCCCAAATTCCTGCTGATACCGTTACGGCAACGGTTCCGCAACCTTTCGTACCTCGCGGTAAACCCCTACAGAACCAGGGTTCCAAGGAAGTCCTCGATGATTTGCAGGACCCTGCCAATGCTGCTGCCGTGGCGGACGCGTTGGCACAAGTGCTCTATACGGAAGGGCCTATTGGGGAGGCTCGGCTGGCTAAACTCGTCGCCGATGCGTTTGGAATGCAACGTTTGCACCCGAAACGTCGTCAAAAGATTTTAGAGTTGCTCGATCCTGAAGTTCACCAAGACGTCACTAAATTCGGTACGTTTATCTGGCCCGCCGGCACCTCTGCGCAGAACTTCACCGTGTTCCGGACCGGATCGATTTATGGCCAACGCGCTTTGGTGGACATCTGTGATGAAGAGTTCAATAACGCTTTGACCTGGGTTATTGACACACAGCACCCCCTGGAGGAGGAAACCTCTGAAGCAGTCGCACGCGTCTTGGATTTAACTCCGGCTCGCACCGATATTCGTCAGCGAATGCAAGCCGGACTGAAATCTTTGGAACAGGCGGGTCGTCTGCGGCGCCGGGCGGGTCATCTGTGTCTACAATAATTTTTCAAATGTTGAAACGTCCCTGCCACTCAGGGTTTAATGGCGGTAAGTGATTGGAGTTCACAGATGTCAAAACAGAAAAAAGGTTCCTCTAAGCAAAATCTGACGGTGTCCAGGCCCGGTAATCGCTCTGGCACCGTTCTGGCTATTGTATTGGTTGCCATTGTGCTGGCCTTGGTTATCGTGTTTGTTAAGATTGCGACCACGAAACACGAGCTCGCGGCCCAGCCTGCAGATACCATCGCCGGGACGAAAACGATGATTGACTTCGCCGAACCCCAAACCTACGAAACCGGGCGGGGCATTTGGCTCAAAGCTGGCAAAGTTTTGACGAATGAAGAAATCACCGCCGAGGCGAAGAAGGGTACCAAGGTCCTGGAACTGTACTACGACTACTTGTGCAATATCTGCAATGACGTTGAAGCCCAACTCAATGATGGCCAACAGCTCAATGACTTGGTTGAGGGTGGTCAGGCTATTGTGGTGCTGCGGCCGACCCTGACCCACGCCCAGCAGTTAAAGTTCCCCAACATTGCTTTTTCCGCCAATAACCTCATGTACTGGACAGCGGACAATCAGCCTGACAAGCTGTGGGAACTCAGCAAAGATTTGACCGGGTTCGCGATGAACAACTACAAGTCGGCTGATTACGAAAAGAACCAGAATAATACCGAGTGGGCGCAGACTATCCGCGAACCTGATGCCGAGCTGGCTAAAATCGCGGCCGCACACGGCATCGATTACAAGTCTGTTCCTCCGGCCACCCCGGAGTCTGGCTTGCAGGCAATTAATATTCTGGCCGAACAGCGGGTCAAGAGCCTCGGACGTGACAGTGCTGGAACCCCCTTGTACATCGCCAACGGTCGAGTCGTGGACTTGACCGGTCTGGGGTCGGATGACAAGTTGCTAGAAAAAGCGACCCTCTAAAGTTTCCCTCAGAATGCTGAGTCGGTTTCGGCACTCATCATGTGTCCTCGGTCTGCGTAATCGTCCGGGTAGGCCTATACGCATTCAGCTAGCGGGACAGCGGGTCATTCCTGGGGTCGGAAACTTAGGGCCACGGAATTCATGCAAAACCGGTTGCCGGTCGGAGTTTGCGGTGCGTCCGGGAACACGTGTCCCAGGTGGGAGCCGCAGTTGGCGCAGCGAACTTCGGTGCGAATCATGCCGTGAGATGTATCGGTGACTTCGCGTACCGCACCCGGCTTCGCCTCGAAAAAACTCGGCCATCCGCATCCAGAGTCAAACTTCGTATTGGCATCGAACAGCGGCTCCCCGCACGCTCCGCAACTGTAGAGGCCGGAACGTGTCTCATGGAGTAGTTCCCCGGTGCCTGGTCGCTCCGTAGCGGCTTGCCGTAATACTGCATAAGCACGTGGGCTCAGTCGAGTTTTCCATTCCGCATCGCTGACATCTACAGTCATTTTTTGCCTTTCGGTTTCAGGATTTTTGCCAGGTATTGCCCGGTAAATGAACCGGATACCTGCGCCACGGCCTCGGGGGCACCTTCCGCGACCACTGTACCACCACCCTTACCGCCTTCCGGGCCGAGGTCGATAACCCAGTCTGCGCACTTGATGACATCGAGGTTGTGTTCGATGACCACCACAGTGTTGCCTTTCTCGACCAGTCCCTGCAGGATGGCCATGAGTTTGCGGATGTCGTCGACGTGCAGACCGGTGGTCGGTTCATCGAGTACATAGATAGCGCGTCCGTTTGTGCGCTTATGCAGCTCGCTGGCCAGCTTGACTCGCTGGGCTTCCCCACCGGACAGCGTGGTTGCACTCTGGCCGAGCTTTACATATCCCAAGCCGACCGCGGTCAAAGTGTCCAGGTAGCGAGACACGCCAGGGATGGAGGAAAAGAACTGCGCGGCCTGAGAGATTGGCATATCTAAAACATCGCGCACATTTTTTCCGTGGTAGTACACTTCCAGAGTTTCCCGGTTATAGCGCGCCCCGCCGCAAACCTCACAGGGCACATAGACATCGGGCAGGAAGTTCATCTCGATTTTCAGGGTGCCATCGCCACGGCAGGCTTCGCAGCGTCCGCCTTTGACGTTAAAGGAAAACCGTCCCGGTCCATACCCGCGAATCCGCGCTTCTTCGGTCTGGGCAAACAATTTCCGAATCGCATCCCAAACGCCGGTATAAGTCGCTGGATTCGAGCGCGGGGTGCGGCCGATGGGCGATTGGTCCACGTGAATAACTTTGTCCAAATGAGCGGTTCCCTCGATCAGTTTGTGACGTCCCGGAACCACGTGGGCTCGGTTCAGATCTCGGGCTAATGCCTGATACAAAATAGAGTTAACCAGGGTGGATTTTCCAGACCCTGAAACCCCGGTAACTGCGATGAGGCAGCCCAGGGGGAATGACACGTCTATGTTTTGCAGGTTGTTTTCTCGCGCCCCCCGCACCGTCAGAATCCGCTGTGGGTCAGGTTTGCGGCGTTGACGTGGGACTTCAATAGATTTTCGTCCGGCCAAATAGTCCGCGGTCAGCGAGGACTGGTTTTTCAGTAATTCCTTCACCGTCCCGGAATGGACGATTTGTCCCCCGGATTCACCCGCTCCGGGACCGATGTCCACCACCCAGTCAGCCGACCGGATAGTGTCCTCATCGTGCTCGACCACGATGAGGGTGTTGCCCAAGTCGCGCAAACCTTTCAAGGTATCGATGAGGCGTTGATTATCGCGCTGGTGCAGACCGATGGAAGGCTCATCTAGCACATAGAGCACGCCTACCAGTCCAGATCCAATCTGGGTAGCTAAGCGAATGCGCTGCGCCTCGCCCCCGGAGAGAGTATTCGCCGCTCGCGATAGCGTCAGGTAGTTCAACCCCACGTCAATGAGGAAAGACAACCGAGCCCGGACCTCTTGTAAAATCGGTTCGGCAATTTTAGCTTTCATACCAGATAAAGGAATATCTCTTAAATAGGATTGAACTTCGTCGATGGCCAAATCGGTCAGTTCAGAGATATTAAGCTCCCCGATACGAACCGCTAAAACTTCCGGCTTCAAGCGCCGCCCCTGACAAGTTGGACAGGGCACTTCCCGCATATAGCCTTCATACTTCGCTTTGGAAAAATCAGAGTCGGTTTCATCGTAGCGACGCTGGATATAGTTCGCTGCGCCCTCGAAACCGGTCGTGTAGACCCGTTCGCGACCCCAGCGGTTGCGATACTTCACCCGTACCTTATAGTTCTTGCCCCACATCAGGTATTCACGCACCTGCTCGGACAGATCCTGCCAGGGAGTGTCGAGGTCAAATCCCACCTCGTCGCCCAGCCCTTTTAAGATGCGTTCCATGGTGTCTTTGGAACTGGTCCAAGGGCTGACGGCACCTTCACGCAGGGTCAATTCAGGATTTGGCACCACGAGCTCGGGGTCAATGACCAAACGGGAGCCAATCCCGGAACAATCGGGACAGGCCCCGTAAGGCGCGTTAAAGGAAAACGTGCGCGGTTCGATTTCTTCCAAAGCCAGCGGATGATTATTCGGGCAAGCTCGTTTTTCCGAAAAGCGACGGCTACGTTCGGGATCCTCGGGGTCGCGGTCAACGAAATCAACCACCACCAGACCTTCTGCTAGGCCCAAGGCAGTCTCGATAGAATCCGCCACGCGAGAACGCGAACCTTCCCGGATGACCACCCGGTCAACAGACACCGAAATATCGTGTTTTAGCTGTTTTTCGAGAATCGGGGGTTCTTCCAGACGATGATTCTCGCCGTCCACCCGCATCCGGGTAAAACCCTTGGCAGCCAGTTGCGCAAACAGTTCCGAGTACTCGCCTTTACGTCCGCGAACCACCGGAGCCAAAACCTCTAGTCGTGTCCCCTCCCCCAAAGTGAACAGCCAGTTCACAATCTGTTCCGCGGACTGTGCCGTAATTTCCTCGCCGCACACGGGACAGTATTGGGTGCCGGCTCGCGCAAACAGCAAGCGCAAATAGTCGTAAATCTCGGTGATGGTACCCACCGTAGAACGCGGATTGTGAGAGGTCGACTTTTGGTCAATCGACACCGCGGGAGACAACCCCTCGATGAAGTCGACCACGGGTTTGTCCATCCGCCCCAAGAACTGCCGGGCGTAGGAGGACAGGGATTCCACGTAACGGCGCTGCCCTTCGGCAAAAATCGTGTCAAAAGCCAGCGATGACTTACCCGAGCCGGACAACCCGGTGAACACCACCAAGGCATTTCGAGGGATTTCAACGTTGACGGCCTTGAGGTTATGTTCACGCGCTCCGTGGACTTTCAAAGTTTCATGCACCTGTTCAGTTTAATGCCCCCGGGAGTTTCTGACGATTCGGGCCGGTTTTCGTTGCGCGTGGCACTTGCCTAGAATTGAGCTATGAGTAAAGTCGTTGTTATCTACCACTATGACCCCGCCCGTGAAGCCGACCGTGCCACGATTCGCCCCGAACATTTGGCTTACCTGGGGAACTTAGAAAAATCCGGGAAACTTCAGGCCGCCGGTGCCTGGATGAACGAAACCGAAAAACCCGGCGCGCTGTTGCTGATGAACGTCGAGACCCCGGAGGAAGCGTTGACGTATCTGAAGCACGATCCCAACCAGGTTCATGGCATCGTGCAGGAAATCGAGACTCACCAGTGGGGACCGGCCATCGGTTCCTAATTGCTGAATCTGCATAGTTGGTTGGCACGACTTCATGCCTTTTATCCGTTGGTTTTTTTCCTACGTAGACTGGTTTGTTTCCACCCTGCTGTTGATTATGATTGCGGGGATTTTTATCCCCCTGCCCGCCGCAGTAGTGACATTTGTGGGAACGGTTAGCCACTATGCGATTGCTGTACTGTTCTTTGTTTACGGGGCGCGCCTGAAAACTGCCGAGGTTATGGGCGGACTTAAGAACTACCGCCTGCAGCTGGTAATTCTGGCCTCGACTTTTGTGCTCTATCCCCTGCTGGGTTTTTTGAACTATCAAGTCTCCGGGTGGTTCCTGGGGCCCAGTTTTGCCTTGGGCATGTATTACACCTGCCTGCTGCCTTCCACGGTGCAGTCCTCTATCGGTTTTACGTCCATCGCCGGGGGCAATGTCGCCGGGGCGGTCACGGCAGCCACTATCTCTAACCTGGTCGGGACGTTCGCAACTCCCCTGTTGGTCCTGTTGCTGCTGGGCAAGGCCGGTACCGTCTCGCTGACGACTCTGCGCGATATTGCCGTATTGATTTTGCTGCCTTTCGTGCTGGGGCAGCTCAGCGGACGCTGGACCCGCAACTGGTTGAACGCCCACCCCATCATCACGAAAACAGTCGATAAAGGCACGATTTACCTGGTGGTGGTTTCTGCGGTTTCCGGTGCGAAGCTGCATGGTTTGTGGGACACCGTGGGGGCTTTAGACTTCGTGCTGATTGGGGCGGATGCCTTCGTCATCGTTGGTATCATGCTGATTTTAACGTGGTTTGGGTGGGGAACTCTCTGCGCTTTGAATCGTGCTGACCGTATCGCCGCCATGATGTGCGGCTCGAAAAAGTCCCTGGCCACCGGCCTACCGATGGCCATGATTATCTTCCCAACTTCCCTGTTTGGCGCTATCGCTGTACCCATCATGCTGCTGCACTTAGAGCAGCTCATCATGTGTTCGGTCATTGCTTCACAGTTGGGACGCGGTGCCGGTTCCCGGAAAGCGGATTTCTGAAAGCCTAGCCTCGGACTGCCCATGCTACGGCCTCACTGACAGCTCCCGGCCCACCCATGACCACGGACAAACCACGGTTAGGCAGCTGTTCCAATCGGGCTGCGGCGGGTGCAGACAGGACATTGGGGTTGGTCAGCAGCAAGCAGGAGTTACGGTGTGCGGCCAAAGCCGCTCCTGCCAGACCATCGGGAAAGTTCACTCCACTGGCGATGACCGCGGAAGTGGCACCGGGAGCAAAGGCTTGGGCGACAAACTGTGCGGTTTGATATCGATCCAAACCTTGAATGGGCTGCGACTTGTATCCTGCTAATCCGGCTTGATTCCACGCCTGCACCGCCGGTCCGCCAATAGGAAATATACTTCCGCCCGATTGGACTTGATGGTTTCGAATAAACTCAACCGTTTCTGGCGGGAGGGAACCTCCTGCGTTCAGCACCACCACACCGTGTGTGAACGCTGCGCCCGCTCCTGAACTCAGCGCATCGGGAAATGAAAGGCCGTCAGCCAAGAAAATTGGTGTTTGAGCGATACCGCGTTGATTCCATTCTGCAATAGTTTGGCCGGCAACCGCCGCCGCGGTACCGTATCGATTCGTGCCGTAAATGTGACTGACCTGCACCCCGCGGGCCTGTAAGGCTCCTAACGTGGCAGGGTCAAAAGCGACCTGGCCCCCCACCAATCGCACGTCGCGAATTCCCCTGGCTTGGATTTCAGCAACTGTGCCAGGTTCTACAAATGGACCGTTCGACAGGACCAGAGGAGCGCCCAGCGCCGCGGCTAAGGGGCCGGCGCTGAGGGCATCGGGCGCTGCGGTGCCGGTGGCAATGACCAGGGAAGGGCCGGTAAATCCGCCTTGACGCCAGGCAGCAATAGAGGTTGTGACCCGGTCAGGCCCGAAAACCCGACCCGGTGCAGGATTGGCAGGTAGCGCAGGTTGGGGTTGCTGATTCGGCTGCTGATTAGGGGGTGTTTGAGGTTGCTGATTGGGAGCCTGATCGTGGCCGGGATTGGCAGACGGATTCGGTTGCGCTGGCACTATCCAAGGCGCGCCTTCCCAGGGAACCGCTTTGATTGACTCAAAAATCCACCTAGCGAACGCTGCGCTAGGGACAAATTTGTAGTCCTCAGGCTGCAGGTATCCCCGCGGCGCTTGCACCGCCGCGGACAGCACACCATAGACCACCCCACCGCTGACCAAAGGACCGCCGGAATCCCCGACTTCGGAAATATTGCTGCTGGCAGAACGAGCGTAAAGAAACCCATCCCCCGGGCTGCCTAGAGAACTCAACTGCCCGACTTTCAAATCAACACCGGTGCCGAAACCGTAAAACTGGGCCGCGGCACCCGAACTCAGGTTTTGGACACTGAAGGGCAAAGTATTTTTTCCGGGGGCATTGAGTTTTACCAACGCTACGTCCAGGTAAGGGTGACCTACGATATTGGTGACGTGGTAAGGCCAGTTGTAGTTCACGTGCGCACCCACGGAAGCATAGGCATGTTGAAGATCCGCGTTGGTTACACAGTGCTTTGCAGTCAGCACCCAGTCCGGGGTGACAAATGTACCGCTGCACTTCATCCACCCGGAATCGTTACGGTTCACAATCTGGAGAGCCACAGCCCAATCAGTTCTGTAGCCTCCGGCCAGGTTGCCCCCCTTGATAGCTTGAGCAGGAACCGGCATAGCCAAAAGGCCGGCAGAGAAAACAAGCACGGTCAGTACAGTCCACAAATGACGGAGATTTAGATGTCTGCTCACAATGATAATTTATCGGCGAGTTTGGGAAGTATTTAGATTTCCACGTCTTTCGGGGTTAATCGCGATGCCCTTGGTTCGCCCGATGTCGGCTGACCAATAGAGAAGTCACCGTGGTAATAATCAGCACCCCGACGATGTAACCCAAAGACACCGGGATGGTCGCTTCGGGTAGTCCGGTAAAGGGCTGGCCACCGTTGATAAACGGAATTTCGTTCGTACTCAACGCGTGAATGATGAGTTTACCCCCGATAAAAGCCAGAATGGCAGCCAGTCCGTAATGCAAGAAAATCAAGCGTTCCATCAGGCCTTCGATAAGGAAGTACAACTGGCGCAATCCCATCAAGGCAAAGGCGTTGGCGGCGAACACGATGAAGGCCTCGTTGGTGAGACCGAAAATGGCGGGAATGGAGTCAACCGCAAACATCACGTCTGCTGACCCCACCGCCACAACCACCAGGAGGAAGGGCGTGATGTGACGTTTGCCATCAATCGTCGCAAAGTATTGATGCCCCACATAGTCGGGCGTGACCGGGAAAATCCGGCGCACCCAGGCCACAAAAACATTATCTTTGTATTCCGCCTCTTCCTCGGAACTCGCGCTGCCTTCACGAATCTGTTGCACCGCGGTAAACAGCAAGAACACACCAAAAATATAGAAAATCCAGCTGAACTGCTCGATGAGGGCGGCTCCCAGCAGGATGAAAATGAGACGGAACACGAGCGCCAAAGTGATGCCGACCGCAATGATTTTTTGCTGGACCTCGCGCGGGGCTTTAAAGGCCGAAATGACGATGACAAACACAAACAAGTTATCCAGAGACAGTGACCACTCGGTGACCCAGCCGGCGAAGTATTGTCCGCCCAAATCCCAGCCCAACGTCAAACCGATCACTAACCCGGCCGCCAAAGCTATGACGATGTAGATAGCGGTCCACGTCGCTGCTTCCTTTAGGGAGGGGAAATGGTCCTTGCGAACGTGGGCAAAAAAATCAAAGGTCAAAATGCCGATAACAACGACAAAGAGAATTATCCAAGCCAATAAGGGCACATGCATGTGTAAACGTTCCTCCGGTACGAAACTAGTTGGGTACCGAAAGTCTCTCCCCGCCTGACGTTTCGCAGGCCGATGACACCGAGTGTCGCGATTCCGCAGTATGGACGGCGGATGGCTTCACTGTGATGACGATGCCCCCATTAGTGGGAATACTCCCTCTCGTACCTGCAATTGTATCAGTATGCGGTCACGTTTCTAAAACATGGGACTTAAGTACTATGATGTCGCTTGTCGAAGCATACGGCCCGCATTGTTGCCGGTCTAATAATTTTCAGAAAGGTTCAATATGTGCATAACTACAGTTGTACCCGCAGGAGCCGCTGGAACCACGGCTAACCCCGCAGGCATCGCCATCGCGATGATTATCTATTTCGTAGCCATGATCATGATTGGAATCTATGGCTATACGCGTTCCAAGAGCTTGGACGACTACATGCTGGGCGGGCGTGACCTGCCTCCGTTCGTAGCCGCCCTTTCCGCTGGCGCAGCAGACATGTCCGGCTGGTTGATGATGGGGCTGCCCGGAGCCATGTACCTCAGCGGGATTTTCAACGGCTGGATTGCGATTGGTTTGACCGTCGGAGCCTGGATCAACTGGCTGGTCACCGCGCCGCGCTTGCGTGCTTATACGGAGGTCGCTGGCGACTCGATTACGGTCCCCTCGTTCTTTTCCAACCGTACTCACGATGACTCGAAAATCATCCGCTACGTAGCGGGCATTATCATCGTGGTGTTCTTTACCCTGTACGTGTCCTCCGGCATGGTGGCCGGCGGTACTTTCTTTAAATCCACCTTTGGCTGGGACTACCACGTCGGCATGGTGTTTGTGGCCGGCATCGTGATTCTCTACACCCTGGTCGGCGGCTTCCTGGCTGTGTCTTGGACAGATATGGTGCAAGGTTTGATTATGATGGTGGCCTTGGTAGCGGTGCCGATTATGGGCTTGGTCGTTATTGGCGGGTTCGGTGGTGTCGCCGAGGGTCTGTCGACTACTGGCGACAACTCCCTGTTGAACCCCCTGGGCACCGGACTCGACGCCGTCGGGTGGATGGACTGGATTTCCAACGTAGCGTGGGGATTTGGTTACTTCGGGATGCCCCACATTATTGTGCGTTTCATGGCGCTGCGTTCCCCCCGTCAAGCTACTCCCGCTCGGCGCTTCTGGCTGGGGTGGATGGTGTTCTGCCTGGTCGGTACCGGCATGACCGCCATTATCGGCCGTGCCATGAGCGAAAAGGGCATGATTCCTGATTTGCTACCGAAAGAGGGCGTGGAGGGCAACCCCCAAGAAACCGTGTTCCTGGTCATGGGGACCACACTGTTCCCGGCCATTATGGCTGGCTTCATGCTGGCTGCTATCCTGGCCGCAATTATGTCCACTGTATCCTCGCAACTGCTGGTCACGTCCTCGGCCATGGTCGAGGACATCTATCACGGGGCAACCAAGAAAGAACTCAGCGATAACAAGGGTGTTCTGCTCGGCCGTATCACAGTTCTGTTGGTGTCCGTGGTGGCGGCCTTGCTGGCTATAGATCCATCGAACTCCGTACTGGGACTGGTGTCCTTCGCCTGGGCAGGTTTTGGCGCTGCTTTTGGCCCCATCGTCATTCTGTCTCTCTATTGGAAGAAACTTACCTGGCAGGGAGCAGCTTCTGGCATGGTCGTGGGTGCCGTGGTGGCGGTGCTGTGGAACAAAGCGTTCAACAACGGCGATGCCTCGTGGATTGTCTATACGCACCTGTACGAAATCGTGCCCGGATTTTTGCTGTGCCTGCTGGTAGCTTGGCTGGTTTCCAAAGCGACTTGGCGGGATGATCCCCAGATTCTGGAGGAATTCGAACGTGCCGTGGCCATCGCTAAGGGTCAGCCCGATCCGAAGGGTCTGATTAAGACTCTCGAGGAAAAGCAGTCTCAATCCGTTGCGGAGAAGAAAAATTCTTGAATTTTTCTAAAATAGACGTTAAAGTCTGTGCAAAAAACCTCAGTAAATGATAGGTAAAAGGGTACGGAATTACTCTCGCGAGCAACGAGTACTCCGAGCGAAAACACAACACCAAAGGAGATAAGTTGAAACCGCTCAATGAACAAGAATTAGCTGAGTTGAGAGAAGTCGGTCAGCTAGCTGTAAAACGCGCTCAGAAGTGGATCGAGGCCTCAAAGAAATACCCGGTCGATTACGCTTCTAAACTGCTTTCACGCACTTTAAAAGATCCGCGTGGCTTGGACTTCACCGTTGCGTTTGTCGATGAAGTTGTGCGTCCGGAGGACATCAAGATTGCCGGAGATAATCTGGCGGCCCTGGTGAAAGACAATAAGCCGTCTTTCCTGCCTCCCTACCTGAAACTACCGGCTGTCTACGGTGGGGCTTTGGGTACGGTTGTTCCCGATATTGCGGTTCCGGCGGCTCGGCGGGTGTTCCGTGAACTGGTGGGCGACCTGGCGATTGACGTGACAAACAAGTCTCTGGGGCGAGCTATTGCGAAACTGCGCGCGGACGGGTCTCGGCTGAACATGAACCTTTTGGGTGAAGCTGTGTTGGGTAACAAGGAGGCCTCCCGGCGTCTGAACGACGTGGTGGAACTGCTGCAGCGTGACGATGTGGACTACGTGTCTATCAAAGTCTCCGCCGTAACCGGACCGCACATCGCCTGGGACTACCAGAACATGGTGGCTTACGCAGTCGAAAACCTGTTGCCGCTCTATCGGGAAGCCAACAAGTTCAGCCCCAAGAAGTTCATCAACTTGGACATGGAGGAATATCACGACTTGCACATGACCATCGATGTGTTCAAGCAGTTGCTGGACCGCGAGGAGTTCAAGGATTTAGAGGCCGGTATCGTGCTCCAGGCCTACTTGCCGGATTCGCTGGAAGCCATGCAAGACCTACAGGCTTGGGCCGCGAAACGCGTCGACAACGGCGGAGCTCGCGTCAAGGTGCGTGTGGTCAAAGGCGCGAACCTGTCTATGGAACACGTCGACGCCATGATACACGGCTGGCCGATGACCCCGCAGCCCTCGAAACAGCACACTGACGCAAACTATATGCGTATCCTCAACTATGCACTGACCCCCGAGCATACTCGGAACATTCGTATCGGCGTAGCTGGCATGAACGTGTTTACCGCCGGTTTTGCTTATGAGTTGGCCAATAAGCGCGGGGTGTTCCAAAACCACGGTTGCGAGTTCGAGATGCTGACGGGCATGAACAGCTCCATGGCCCGCGCGGTCATGGAGGACACCGGTCCATTGTTGTACTACGTTCCGGTGGTGCACCCCGAGGAATTCGATGTTGCCATCAGCTACCTGGTGCGTCGTCTGGAAGAGATTGCCGCGGAAGAAAACTTCATGAGCGCGGCTTTTGAGCTGACCACGAACCAGGCTATGTACGAACGGGAACGCAACCGCTTCGAGAAAGCTATTTCTATGGTCAACGACCTGGAGTTCGGGCCGCGCCGTCATCAAGACCGCAGCCAGGAAACCGCTGAGGAACTGGCCAAACTTGTCCAGTACGATTCCGGTAAATGGGCGTTCCGCAACGTTCCGGATTCCGATCCGTCCTTGCCGGCCAACGTGGCTTGGGGTGAGTCGATTGCGGCCAGGATGCAGGATTCTCAGATCGGTCAGGATACAGTCGATGCCTCCAAGATCAACAACGAGGACGAATTGCAGGCCGTACTGAATCGCGCTGAGGAGGGCGGCGCGAAGTGGTGGGCGCTCAGCCCGGAGGAACGCGGCGAGATTCTGCACCGTGCCGGTGTCATCATGAGCCAGCATCGCGCCGAGTTTATCGAAGTGATGGGTTCCGAAGCCGGTAAAGCCATTGACCAGGGTGATGTGGAAGTATCCGAGGCCGTTGATTACGCGCACTATTACGCCGATGAGGCTATCGCCATGTCGAAGGTGGCCGGTGCGAAGTTCACTCCCGCCAAGATTACCGTGGTGACGCCGCCGTGGAACTTCCCGGTGGCTATTCCCGGCGGTTCTACCATTGCCGGTTTGGCGGCGGGTTCTCCGGTTATTTTGAAGCCGGCTACCCCCGCTCGCCGCTGTGGGGCGTTGCTCGCGGAATGCCTGTGGGAAGCGGGCGTTCCCAAGGACGTGCTGCAGCTGGTGACCTTGGCCAATCACGACTTGGGCAAGATTCTGATTACCGATTCGCGGGTGGAACGCGTCATTCTGACCGGCGGTATCGAAACCGCGCAAATGTTCCGCTCCTGGCGGCCTGACCTGGGCCTGTTAGCCGAGACTTCCGGCAAGAACGCCATTATCGTCACCCCTTCGGCTGACCTTGACCTGGCGGTAAAGGACGTTGTCACGAGTGCGTTTGGTCACGCGGGGCAAAAGTGTTCTGCCGCGTCGTTGGTTATTTTGGTTGGTACAGTTGGTAATTCCAAGCGTTTCCACAACCAGTTGATTGACGCGGTGCAGTCCCTGAAAGTCGGCTACCCGTGGGATTTGGGTATCCAGATGGGGCCGGTCGTGGAAAAGCCGGGCGAAAAGCTGATGCGCGGCTTGACCCAGTTGGAGCCCGGCCAGAGCTGGGCAGTCAAGCCCAAAGAACTCGATGATTCCGGGCGGCTGTGGAGCCCTGGCGTGCGCGCTAATGTGAAACCCGGCAGTGAGTACCACATGACCGAATACTTCGGACCGATTTTGGGCGTGATGCGCTGCGACACTTTGGAAGAAGCTGTCGAGTTGCAAAACCAGGTTGAATACGGTTTGACCGGCGGTATTCACACCCTGAATCCGGACGAAATCAAGTACTGGCTCGATCACGTTCAGGTCGGTAATGCCTACATCAACCGCGGTATTACCGGTGCCATCGTGCGCCGTCAGCCGTTCGGCGGCTGGAAGCGTTCGGTCGTGGGTGCCGGTTCCAAGGCCGGCGGCCCCTCCTACCTGTACGCTTTGGGTGAATGGAGCCCGGATGACGCCACCTTGAGCGACATTTCTGGTTCAGCCTCCGGAACTTTGGCGCGGGAATTGACTGCGTTGGCAGGTGAAATCGGAGACCAGGACAAACTTGAGAAGTCCTTGGCTGGCGATGAAACCGCTTATGCTCAGGATTTCCAGGTTAATCGCGATCCGTCTCAGCTCGGAGTGGAACGCAACATTTTCCGTTGCCTGCCCGTTCCGGTCCTCGTCCGTTTCGGTGAAAACGTCAAGAACTGGGAGATTGCCCACGTGCTGCACTCCGGTTTGCTGGTGGGTTCCAAGATTACGGTTTCCACCGCCAAGCCGTTGACCCCTGGCCTGGCTGGTTTTGCCTCCAAGCACGGCGTCAGTGTGATGGTTCAAGATGAAGCCGCCTGGTTGAACTGGGCACGGAGCTGGGCTGCTCACGATGCCGGCTATGACGGGCGAATTCGTATCATCGGTGAAACTCGGACCAAGGTCGCTGAAGCTATCGATGGTTCTGTTGACATCGCTATCTGGGATCACCCGGTCACCTATTCCGGTCGGGTCGAAATGATTCCGTTCCTCCACGAACAGGCGGTTGCCTTGACGAACCACCGCTTTGGCGATCCCACGCCGATTACCAAGGGTATCCTCGAGGACCACGTGGTGGATTACTAATCCACCCTGCGGGCTTTGAACTCATAACTTAATACATCCGGTGGCTGCTGAATATCAGCAGCCACCGGTCTGCTCAGTTCATTTGCAAACTTCAATCCCGCAAGCGGCCAGGGCACAAAACCGGTCAAACTAAGCGAACTCGGCCGCCCTTTGCCGCTAACATAACCTGAAACACAACCCGAAAGGCTAGTTGCCCAAGGCTTTCCCCCGGCGGATTTCTTTCTTTAGGTCGGCGATTTCATCACGCAGCCGGGCAGCCAACTCAAACCGCAGCTCACTGGCAGCCGCGTGCATCTGGTCAGTCAACTCCGCGACCAGAGAAACTAAGTCCACAGTATCTTCATCCGCGCCATGCTGAGTTGACCGGTCCTCTGCCGCATTGGCCCGCGCCCCGCTGATGACCTCCCCAGCCGCGCGGGCCGCCGCCCCCTCCCCCGCCGCCCCGCGGGGGGGGGCGGGAGGGGTTTTGTCTGGGCGGGGGGAGCCCCGACCCCAAAATTTCCGCCGG